>JANOZI010001135.1:0-5746 GCA_031429375.1 Acidobacteriota bacterium
CGGGACTTCGGGCAGCAGCGCTCGCGTCTCCGGCGTGACGTTGACGGCTGCTTCGCCGACGATCTCCACGGCCTTGACAATGGCCATGAGCAACATGCGATCCGTGTCCAGGTCGGGGCGGGACCGGCCGGCAGCAAACGCGAGTGCGGATTGGGCGGCGTCCACGATGTGGCGGACGCGGATGATGTCACTTTCAGGCGGCATATTTCACGACGGCCGATTCGACGACGCGGCCGCGGAAGTACCGCGACAGGTCGGCGGGGGTCCGCAGGTCGACGGGACGGCCGACCAGCTCCGAGAGCTCCTGCGCGATGCCCGAAAGTCTGATCAAGCCCGGCACGTGCTCGGCACTGAACTCTACCAACACATCCACGTCGCTATGGGGACCGAAGTCGTCCCGCAAGGCTGAGCCGAAGAGCGCCAGTCTCGTGATGTGGTGCCGTTGACAGAACGCCGCCAACACAGAATCAGGAATCGGCCAGTCGAAAGGCATCACTTGGCTCCCATAACGGATTCTATCGCCGTTACTCGAATGAGGTTGGCCGCATCCCAAGGGTCGGTCACTTCCACGAATGCCCACCGGCCGAACCCGCCGTGATTGTTGATGGCTGGGATCCACAGCGTGCGCGCAGCGGCCACTTTCGCCGCCTTGTCCTTTCGGGCCTCGCCGGTCACTTCGACTATCAGGTGCACGCCCGACCGAGCGCGGACGATGAAGTCCGGGACATACTGCTTCTGGTCGCCGTTCAGCATGTACGGGATCGTGAAGTTGAGGCCCTGATTCTTCACGTAACATGCCACTTCATCCAGCTCTTCGAGAACCTGGGCCATCTTCTGTTCCCACGAACCCGTGTCGGCCACGACGTGCGACACGTGCGATTTGCCGGCATGGGTCGCGTATGTTGGCTTGGTGGTATCGAAGCTGACGTAGCGGGTCGTTCCCATCTCCTCGCCTTTATGGGGCCGCAAGATTGGCTTGATACGAGCCTGCCCTTCCTGCCCGCGCACGATGGCCTGGTAGATGCGGTCGGCCGCGTCGTTGGCAAATTCAACGAGCAGCAGCAACTGCGGAAACGTGTTGTCTTTATAGGTGACGCACTCAGCGAGCCATTGCTTGGCCAGAGTGACTAGCTGAGGGAACAGCCAGATCTCATCGCCGGCCTCGTCGCCCTCGCCCTGGCGGAAATACTTCTCCAGGACGCGCTTTGCCAACCTGAAGGCAATCTCGTTGGGACGTTTCGAGCGCAGTTCGTCGAGGGTATCAACGACCGACTCACCAACAATCGGAGCGCTCTCCGTACTGGTTGGAATGTCCGCCGTCGAGAGGGCATATCGCGAGGCGTCGGTGAACTTTGCTGTCAGCCGGCCGGCCGGGATGTCGAAGCGATAGCCCTGCACTCGCGGGAACGTGATTTCGCACGCGATCCGATCTTCGAGGGCTCGCACATGGGTCGCTGAAGGACCCGGAGCCGGCGTGGCCGTCGAGCCGGAACAGGGGATGAATGAGAACGGTACGCCGTACACTTCCGCATATTCGGGTGCAAACCGCCCGTCATCGCCGACCGCATAACTGATGCGACGCAGGCCACGTCCCACGACCTGCTCGCATAACAGCTGCGTGCCGAAGGCGCGGACGCCGAGGATGTGGGTGACGGTGTTGGCGTCCCAGCCTTCAGTCAGCATCGATACCGACACGACACAGCGCACCTGCTCGCCCAACTTGCCGGCCTTGCCAACGGTGTTCATGACCTCTCGAAGCAGGTCTTCGTCGGTCAGGTCGCCGGCATCCCGGCCGGGGAACCTGGCGCGGTAGTCAGCCTTGAATTCCTCGATCTCGATAGCCGCGATCTTCTTGAACTCATCGCTCATCGCCCCCTCGGACTCGAGCTGCTTCGAGTCGACCAGGATGCTCTTTGGCCGCGACGACCAGCGACCGTCCGCTTCGTTATTGAACAGGGCCAACTCGCCGGGAACGGCGACCGCCGTACCATCGGCCAGCGTCTTGGTCCAGCCGGCGATGTAGTCGAAGACCATCTTCGAGACGCTGGTGTTATTGCAGACCACGACGAAAACGGGGGGAGTGCCGCCTTGTGCCTTGACCGTTGGGCTCGTCACCCAACGCTGAAATGCTTTCTCGTAGTTCTGGTAGAGCGACTGAATTGCCCCCTCGAGCTCCGCAGGAAGCTTCGGCTCGCCGCCGGCGACGTCGCCCTTGGGAACCTTCTTGGGTAGATCATCACGAATACGCAGCCACAGGTCGCGATAGGTCGGCTGCTCGCCGGTCATCGAGTTGTCTTCGACCGGGACTCGCGGGACCTTCACAATGCCGGATTCGATCGCGTCGATCAAAGAGAAATCCGAGACGACCCACGGGAACAGCGTGCCCTCGGGGTAACCGCTGCCGCGCAGAAAAAAGGGCGTCGCCGACAGGTCATACACCGCCCGGATTCCAATTTTCTTGTGAGCCGCCTCGAGCCCTGACATCCAGACCCGGGCCTCCTCTTCGCGCGCCTTCGCCTCGATGCGATCGTCACCCGTCAGCTTCTCTGGTTCCTCAACCGGCTTCGGCCTGTAGCAGTGGTGGGCCTCGTCGTTCAGGACGATGACTTGCTTTTTCGAGCCAAGCTCGCGGCACACGCGTCGCACCATCTGGTCCGGGGACTCGACAAACGGGCTCGGCTCTCCCTTCGCGAGGATGGCTTTGGTCAGGCGCGACCCGTCGCCTCGATCGCGCGGAAGAAATGCGTGATAATTGGTGATGACGATGCGGGCCTGGCCGAGCTGCTCGAGCATGCCACCGTCGATGACGTCGCGTTCTCGATAGTAGTTTTCGGGATCCGTCGGCAGCAACACCCGCAGCCGATCGCGAATCGTGATACCGGGCGTGACTATGAGGAACGCGTCGCTGAAGCGGCGATCGTGTTTGTCTTCCAGCTTGTTCAAGGCCTGCCACGCGATGAGCATGGCCATCACAACGGTCTTTCCTGAACCGGTGGCCATCTTCAGCGCGAGGCGAGGCAAGCCGCCGTTGAAATCGGCGTTCTCTTTACGCAGCTCGTTTTCAATCCAGGCGTCGCCAAAGTGGCTCGCCACTTCCGTCAGGTAGATCGCGGTTTCAACAGCCTCGCGCTGGCAGAAGAACAGTTTCTTCTCACGGTGCGGGTTGTTCCAGTATTGCAACAGTCGTTCGGTGGTCCGCGTACATCCGACGTAACCACCAGCCCGCCACTGCGCCACGCGCTCACGCACTCGATTGATGCGGGGACTCGAGAGGAAACGGTCCTGGGTCCATTCGGTCTCGAACTTGAGCTGGCCGCCCTTCTTGCGCGGGCTGGCGATCGGCAGGAAGTAACCGCTCTCGCGGCGGCCGTCGGCGATTTCGTCAGTGATCCCGTCGTCGTTGAATTTGAAGTGGCGCTCCGGTTCGCTGAACGGCGAGTTCAGGATCGGATTCGAGATGACTGGCGCGGGCACCTGCGAAGTATAGCCAAGTGGCCGTGACGGAGGAGGTCACAGGCCCGAAGCATGGTGAGAGCATTGTTCACACGAGCGCCGACTTGTCCACCGTAGCGCCGTGGCGCAGAGGCGGAGGGCGCGAGTCCTACGACGAGCGCAGCGAGGAGTCCCACGAGGCCCGAAGGGCCGAGCCGACGAGCACCGAAGGTGCGAGTCCTACCGCAACGCGCTCATCGCGGGTATTGATCGCATCACCAGGCGCGTATTGTAGCGCTCCAGCATGAGCCGTTGCCGCGCCCGCACCGCCGCCGACGGCGACACAGAGGGATACGTCGTCAGGCCGCGAAACGGCAGCGGCATCACGTGATCGGGGCTCGCGGAATTCAGATCCATCTCCTTGCTGTAGCCTTCGGCGCGCAATAAGTAAGTGCGCTGCGTCGCCGCGCTGCGGGGCGATTCCGAAAACGCGAGCGACACTTCGTCGCCGGTTCGTGCCACCACAAAGAGATCGTCGGGCTCCGCTAACAGGGCGCGAACGTCGCCTTCGCGGGTGTAGCGACCCGGGAAGACTTTCCAGGGCGAGGCGGGAGAGACCCGCGCGTAATCCGGAGCGCGCCATTCGGCCGGCGTCTCGGGCGCAACCGCCGAGTAGCCGCGCCATCCCAGCGTCGCGGTTTCGACGATGTGCGTTCGTGGCTCGAGCGTCACATCGGACGCGAGATCGGCGATCGCCATGACGTCCCACTGAATCTGCATGTTGGTGACCAGGCGAAACTGTGTTCCGCGCATTTTGGCCGCCGCGCCAATCTCGACCGCGATCGTCTGCGGACGCCCGACCGGAATACCGACGTCGGCGACCAGCACGCGCCACTCGCCGCCTGGCGCGCGGACTTCGAGCCGCGGCGGATCGAGTGACCAGCCGCGCTGAGCCGCGGCGACGTTGTCGCTCGAGAACGCATACTCGGTCCAGCCGGTGAGCAACAACACGTGCGATCTGCCAGTCGTCGCTGCTTCTCCTGCATCGAAGACAAACTCGTGAGCGTTCGCGTAGCCACGAATGCCTCTCGGCACGTAGCCGCCGGCGGCCACGCCGTCGCGATGGGCCAGCCGGGATGTGACGTCTTCTCCGCCGCCGGTGATCACTCGCGCCAGCGGCCGGACGTTCCGCACCGCGACCAGCGACAGCCCTTTCTGCGGTGCAGCGCGCATGCCTTCGCGTGGATACACCTCGACGTCCGCGGGGTGATCGACCGAGAGCAGTTGCACGTGATCGAGATACAGCACCTCTTCGAGCTCGTTGGTGACGCGCAGTTCCAGGCGGCCGTTGCGCGACACCAACTGCCGCGCGCTCAGCCTCACGTACTCGTCGCCGTCGGGCACGCTCCAGCCGTGCGCGCCACCCCAATAACCCATTTCACCGGCGCCAAGAAAATCGGTCACGAACTCGAACGAAGTGCCATTCCACGCATAGAGAAAGGGACACGACGACGGCTTGCGATTGAGCTCGGTGATCAATACGGTGTTCGACAAACCTAAAGGTTTGTCGCCACCTGAAGGTTGGTCGCCACCTGCCGTCGTTTCGGCCTGGACGATCCCGGCCGGCCACAACACCCGCACGACATCCGCGGCCGCACGGCGGCCGAGGCCGGCAATCAGATCCTGGCCCGAAACGGGTGGCGTCACGGCCACCTGCTCGAGCCGCTGCCACAGGCTGCCGGCGCGAATATCGACTTTCGCGCCTACTGCGCTGCGGTTGCTCACCTGCCCTCGCAGGCGGACATGCACCGAGGCCCGCTGCTCTGATCCGTCATTGCGAAAGAGGCGGAGCGTGCCGCCGGCGGTGACGGCCGCAACGTCGTTGTCGCCGTCGCCGTCGATGTCGCCGATCGCGAACGCGCCGAGCGGCTCGTTCGCCGCGCGTACACTGCCGGCCGCAACCGAGCTCACATCAACAAAGCGTCCGCCGAGATTGCGAAAGATGTTCAGGCCGTTCGGGCCCGTGCCGAGCACATCGAGCAGGCCGTCGTTGTCGTAATCGGCGCACTGGACGGCGGTCAATCCCTGGGAGCCTTCAGGGCCTGGCGTGACGGTGAACCGGCCGCGGCCATCGCTGAAGGCGATGCCGGCACGCGCCGCACCCTTCGCCGCAAAGAAATCGGTGTAGCCATCCTTGTTGAGATCGCCCGAGGCGACGGCAACGGCCTCGGTCAACGACCCGAGTCCCACGGCCTGAGTCACGTCGCGGAAGGAACCGTCGCGTTGATTCTGGAACAACGCCGGCACGCGTCCG
>JANOZI010001136.1:0-2878 GCA_031429375.1 Acidobacteriota bacterium
GTCGCCGGCTTGGTCTGGTTGGTGGCGGTGGCGCCCTTGATCGCGGGCATCGTCTGCACGACTTTCAGATCGACGGTCTGCGGCAGCTCGATGCCGATGGGGTTTTCCCCGTAGAACTCGACCTGGATGTTCATCTCGGCCTTCAGGAAACCCACCGAATCGCCCATCAGCGCGGCCGACAATTGCGCCTGCTCGTAGGTCTCGGTATCCATGAAGTGATACCCCTCGCCGTCGTTGTAGAGGTACTGCATCTGCTTCTGTTCGAGCGAGACCCGTTCGACGATGTCTTCCGACCGGAACTTTTCTTCGGCCATCGAGCCGTTGCGGATGTTGCGCATCTTGACACGCACGAAGCCGCGGAGGTTGCCGGGCGTCACGTGCTGGCGGTCGAAAATGCGGTAAAGCTCCTTGTCGATCTTGACGATCATCCCCTTGCGGAGCTGGGTTGCGAGCAGGTTGTCAGCCATAAAGCCTTTGTTATCAGTTAGTAGAACCTTTCGAGTTTAACACAGCGGCTCGAATGCCAGCCACCTCGGCGGTCATGTTACGATGCTTGGGTCGTGCCATTTGCGCGTTGGGATCCATTCCGCGATCTGATCACCATCCAGCATCAGCTCGAGCGGCTTGCGTCGACCGGGCCGCAGGGCTGGGCGCCCGCCGTCGACCTCTGCGAGACGGCGACCTCGTTCATTTTCACTGCCGAACTTCCAGGCATCTCGCGCGAGCAGATCAAGATCGACGTGGTCGACGGGCGGCTCACGCTGCAGGGACGCCGCGACGCGCGCGTCTCGTGCGAGCAGTATCACCAGGTCGAGCGCGGGCACGGCGGCTTCTGCCGCACCTTCGTGATGCCCCAGGCGGTCGAAACGGACAACATCGTTGCCGACCTGTCGAACGGCGTGCTCACCATCACCGTTCCCAAGATTCCCGTGCCCGAGCGGCGCCGCGTTTCGGTGTCATGATCACGCGGCTGTCGGTGGTCGGCCTGCTGTTCAGCGCCGGCCTGATCGCCGGCCTCGTGCTGTCTGGCCGCGCCGTCAATCGCGACGACATCGTCAGCCTGCCGCCGTCGCCCGCCGTCGCTGAACAAGCGACCGCCGTGGCCCCCGCCGCCCCGACCGGCGGTCCCGATTTCACCCGCGTGGCCGCGCAAACCGTCAAGGCCGTCACCAACATCTCGTCGGTGCAGGTGGTGCGGCGCAACGCCTCGCCGTTCGCCAACGATCCGTTCTTCCAGTACTTCTTCGGCGACCAGGGAGAAATGTTCGGCCGCGGCCGCGCCGAATCGAGCCTGGGATCGGGAGTGGTGATCTCACCCGACGGCCTGGTCGTGACCAACAACCACGTGCTCGGAGATGATGTGGCCGAGGTCACGGTGACGGTGGGCAACCAGCGCGACCTCCGCGCGAAAATCATCGGCGTGGATTCGTGGACCGACCTCGCACTGCTGAAGATCGATGCGACCGGCCTGCCCGTCATCCCCTGGGGCGATTCGTCGAAGCTCAAGGTCGCCGAATGGGTGCTGGCCGTCGGCAATCCGTTTTCTCTCAACCAGACCGTCACGCTCGGCATCGTCAGCGCGCTGGGGCGGGCGAACGTCGGCATTACGGCGTATGAAGATTTCATCCAGACCGATGCCGCGATCAACCCGGGCAACTCAGGCGGCGCGCTGATCAACTCGCGCGGCGAGCTGGTCGGCATCAACACCGCGATCTTCTCGCAAAGCGGCGGCTACCAGGGCATCGGCTTCGCGGTGCCGAGCAACCTCGTGCGCCGCGTGATCAAAGACTTGAGCGAGTTCGGCCAGGTCCGGCGCGGATCGATCGGGCTGGTGGAAGTGATGCCGCTCAACTCGCGCCTGGCCGACGAGCTGCGGGCGCCGCGCACCGACGGCGTGGTCGTCAACCAGATGGCGCGCGCCTCGGCGGCGTATCGCGGCGGCCTGCAGCCCGGCGACGTGATTCTGTCGGTTAACGGCCAGGCGATCGCCGATCCGTCGCAATTCATGCGCGTGATTTCGGACGCGACGATCGGATCGACCGTGCGCATCGAGATTCTCCGCGAGGGCGAGCGGTCGACGCTGCGCATCCCGGTGGAAGCCCAACAGGATCGACGCCAAAGGCGACGCTAACAGCCGTGGCAAAAGTCGCGACGGCATTCGGGCGGCGATGCATCCCCGGGGGCTGCGTTGCTCCTTCCTCAAATATTCCAGATATTCTCGGTCGTCGCGCCTTCCACCCCACCGCGCAAAGTCCGCGCGGCGGGGACCCCGCGTTGCCCGCGGGGCGCCTCGCCACCCTCGGTGCTCGCCGCCACTTTCGCCACGGGCTGTTCGTGCAAGCCTCGCCCGCCGCAGCGGCGCTGCCCCACAACAGCCTGGAAGTGCTGCTCGCGCTGGCGATGGCGGCGCTCGTCGCCGCGGCCGTCGGGATGCTCGCGGGAGGGCTGACCCGCCGCCTGCTGCTGTCGATCGAAGGCCAGCGGTTTCACACCAAGAGTATTGCCGACCGCACCGTGAGCGTCGTGCGCCGGCTCGCCTTTGCCATTACGCTGCTCGTGCTCATCTTCCCCGCGCTCGATTTTGCCGGCGTCGACATGGCGGTGGGCCTGCACGATGAAGACCTGGCGCAGTGGGCGGCGCGCACCGGCGTCCGCGTGCTGTTGCTGCTGTTGCTGGCTTTTGCGGCCAACCGCTTCGCCGGCTCGGTCATCCGCCGCGCCGAGCATGAGGTCGTCCAGACCGGCGATGCGCAGGGATTCGACCCTTCGACCCTTCGAGAGCCTCAGGGTCGTCCCGTGCAAAGTCGAGGGACGACAAGCTCAGGGTCGCCCCGAGCGGTGTCGTGGGGCGAACGGCGCAAGCGCGCGCAAA
This sequence comes from Acidobacteriota bacterium, assembly GCA_031429375.1. Taxonomy (GTDB): domain Bacteria; phylum Acidobacteriota; class Vicinamibacteria; order Vicinamibacterales; family UBA2999; genus 12-FULL-67-14b. The sequence goes on from JANOZI010001136.1 coordinate 2,873, forward strand.
CGCTCG
>JANOZI010001137.1:0-5064 GCA_031429375.1 Acidobacteriota bacterium
GTCGACGAGATGGCCAAGCTCGCCCAGGAGATGGTGGACTCGGTGTTCAGCTTCGGCGAGCTCGGCATGCAGGAGGTCGAGACCTCGCGCTACCTGACCGCGCAGCTCGAAAAGTTCGGCTTCACCGTGCAGCGCGGCGTGGCCGGCATCCCCACCGCCTGGGTGGCCAAGTGGGGCTCGGGCAAGCCGGTGATCGCGCTGGGCTCCGACATCGACGGCATCCCGCAGGCGTCGCAGAAGCCCGGCGTGGCCTACGCCGATCCGATCATCGCGGGCGCGCCGGGGCACGGCGAGGGCCACAACACCGGCATGCCGATGAACATCGTCGCCGCCATCGCGGTGAAGAAGATCATGGAGCGCGACAAGCTGCCCGGCACGCTGATGCTGTGGCCGGGCGTGGCGGAAGAGCAGCTGGCGTCGAAGGCGTGGTACGTGCGCGACGGCGTGTTCAAGGACGTTGACGTCGTGCTGTTCGCGCACGTCGGCAGCAATCTCGGGGTGTCGTGGGGCCCCGGCGGCGGCAACGGCATGGTGTCGGTCGAGTACACCTTCGAAGGCGAGACGGCGCACAGCGCCGGCGCGCCGTGGCGCGGCCGCTCGGCGCTCGACGCCGTCGAGCTGATGAGCGCGGGCTGGCAGTACCGGCGCGAACACCTGCGGCTGTCGCAGCGCTCGCATCACGTCATCCCCAACGGCGGCGATCAGCCGAACGTGGTGCCGCGCAACGCCAGCATCTGGTTCTACTTCCGCGAAACCGACCAGCCGCACATCAAGGAGCTGTGGGAGATCGGCGACAAGATGGCCGAGGGCGCCGCGCTGATGACCAACACCAAGTGGACGTCGCGCATTCTCGGCACCGCCTACCCGCAGCACATGAACAAAACCGTCGCGGAGACGATGTACGAAAACATCAAGACGGTAGGCCTGCCGACCTGGACCGACGCCGACCAGACGCTCGCGAAGGCGCTGCAGAAGGAGTTGGGCAATGAGCGCCAGGAAGGCTTGCCGGTGAAGCTCGGCGACCTCGGCGCGCCGAATCCCGAGCGCGTCAACACCGGCGGCGGCTCCGACGACATCGGCGACGTGTCGTGGAATTACCCGACGGTCACGCTCGGCTATCCGGCCAACATCCCCGGCCTGCCCGGGCACAACTGGTCCAGCGCGATTGCGAGTGCGACGCCGATCGCCCACAAGGGCGTGGTGGCCGGCGCCAAGGTGCAGGCGATGACGGTGCTCGACCTGATGACGCGGCCCGAGCTGGTGACGCAAGCGTGGGAGTACTTCCGCAACGTCCAGACCAAGGATGTGAAGTACGTGCCGTTCATCCGGCCCGATACGCCGCCGGCGACGCAGCTGAACGCCAACATCCTCGCGAAGTACCGCGAGCAGATGCGCAAGTTCTATTACGACCCGACCAGGTTCCCGACCTATCTCGATCAGCTGGGGATCAAGTATCCGACCGTGCGGACCAACCCGTCACAGAACCAGCAGCAGTAAGCGGAGGATGTGATGACACACACACGCGTACTGCTCGCGGTCGTCCTGGCCGCGTCGCTGACCAGCGACGTCTCGGCCCAGGACAACGCCCGGCTGGCCGGCTACAAGGCCGAAGCGGTCAAGGGCGTCGACGAGATGGCCAAGCTGGCGCAGGAAATGGTCGACTCGGTGTTCAGCTTCGGCGAGCTCGGGATGCAGGAAGTGGAGACGTCGCGCTATCTCACCGCGCAGCTCGAGAAGTTCGGCTTCAAGGTCACGCGCGGACAGTCGGGGATGCCGACGGCGTGGGTGGCGACCTTTGGATCGGGCAAGCCGGTGATTGCGCTCGGGTCCGACATCGACGGTATTCCGCAGGCGTCGCAAAAACCCGGCGTGGCCTACCACGACCCGATTATCGACGGCGCCCCGGGTCACGGCGAGGGTCACAACACCGGCATGCCGCTCAACATCATCGCCGCGATCGCGGTGAAGAAGATCATGGAGCGCGACAAGCTGCCCGGCACGCTGATGTTGTGGCCGGGCGTGGCCGAGGAGCTGGTGGCGTCGAAGGCGTGGTTCGTGCGGGACGGCATGTTCAAGGACGTTGACGTGAATCTCTTCACCCACGTCGGCAACAACCTCGACGTGTCGTGGGGCCAGGCCGACGGCACCGGGCTGGTCTCGGTCGAGTACACCTTCGAAGGCGAAACCGCCCACAGCGCGGCGGCGCCGTGGCGCGGCCGCTCGGCGCTCGACGCGGTGGAGCTGATGAGCAAGGGGTGGCAGTACCGCCGCGAGCACCTGCGGCTGTCGCAGCGCTCGCACCACATCATCACCAACGGCGGCGACCAACCCAACGTGGTGCCGCGCAATGCGAGCATCTGGTTCTACTTCCGCGAGATCGATCAGCCGCACTTCAAGGAGCTGTGGGAGATCGGCGACAAGATGGCCGAGGGCGCCGCGCTGATGACCAACACCAAGTGGACCTCGCGCATTCTCGGCACCGGGTATCCCCGTCATTTCAACAAGACGGTGGCCGAAACGATGTACGCGAACATCACGACGGTGGGCTTGCCGGTGTGGAGCGACGCGGATCAGGCGCTGGCGAAAGGCCTGCAAAAAGAGCTCGGCAACGAGACGCAGCCCGGCCTGGCGGTCAAGGTGTCGGAGCTCGGGCCGCCGGTGCCGCTCGAACGCAATACCGGCGGCGGCTCCGACGACATCGGCGACATCTCGTGGACCATGCCGACGGGGACGCTGCGCTACCCGGCGAACATTCCCGGCCTGCCGGGCCACAACTGGTCGAGCGCGATCGCCAGCGCCACGCCGATCGCGCACAAGGGCGTGGTCGCCGGCGCGAAGGTGCAGGCGATGACGGTGCTGGATCTGCTGACCAAGCCGGAGCTGGTCAAGCAGGCCTGGGAGTACTTCAACACGGTGCAGACCAAGGACGTGAAGTACGTGCCGTTCATCACGAGGGACACGCCCCCGCCGACGCACCTCAACACTGCCATCCTCGCGAAGTACCGAGAGCAGATGCGGAAGTTCTATTACGACCCCACGAAGTTCCCGACTTACCTGGATCAGCTGGGGATCAAGTACCCGACGGTCCGGCAGTAACGACAGGAGGCCAGAAGACGCCATGCGCGCAGTCCTTCTTCTTTCTGCACTGACAGCAGCGCTCGCCAATGCCGGCTCCTTCGTCGCACTAAACACCGCGACCGACTGGCGAAGCGCCAACTACGACGAGACCGCCAATCGCTACAGTCCGCTCGAACAGATCACCGCCGCAAACGTCACCACGTTGGAGCAGGTCTGGAGCTTTCATCTCAAACCCGCGGGCTTTACCGGCCGCATGAGGGAGGATGAAGCCATCCCCCTCGTGATCGGCAACACGATGTACCTCGGGTCGCCGTACGGCGCGGTCCACGCGCTCGACGCCACCACCGGCGCGCTGAAATGGACGTTCCAGCTTCCCAATAACGATGTGCCGTCGAAGCGCGGCATCGCCTATTGGCCGGGCAGCGGCAACGTGCCGGCGTCGATCATCTTTGGAAGCCTCCAGGGCAGGCTGTATTCCCTCAAGGCGTCGGACGCCACGTTCAACGCCGGCTTCGGCGAGAACGGGGTCGTGAACTTGAAGACGCCCGAGGTGATGCAGACGGGGATGACCGCGAACTACTCGCTGTTGTCGCCTCCCACCATCTACAAGAATCTCGTGATCGTCGGCGCCGGCACCGGCGAAGGGCCGGGCGGATCGACTGGTGGAGAAGGGCCGGCTGGCGACACGCGCGCGTTTGACGCGAAGACCGGCGCGTTGGTCTGGACCTTCCACACCGTGCCGCGGCCGGGCGAGTTCGGATACGACACGTGGGGCGAGAGCAGCGCGAAGAACCGATCAGGGGTCAACGTGTGGGGCTACATGTCGCTCGACGTGGATCGCGGCATTCTGTATATGCCGCTCGGCGCGCCGAACAACGACCGCGTCGGCATCGATCGTCCCGGCAACAATCTGTTCTCCTCGTCCGTGGTCGCCGCCGACGCCAACACCGGCAAGTATCTGTGGCACTTCCAACTCGTGCACCACGATATCTGGGATTACGACACGCAGTCGGCGCCGCTGCTCGTCGACTTGGTCCGCGACGGGGTCACGGTTCCCGCCGTCATCATCGTCAACAAGACCGGCTTGATGTTCACCTTCAATCGCGTGACGGGTAAACCGCTGTTCGATATCGAGGAGCGCCCGGTGCCGAAGAGCGATCTCCCCCGCGAGCATGCGTCGCCGACGCAGCCGTTCCCGGTGAAGCCCGAGCCGCTGACGCAGATGACGGTGTCGCGCAACAATCTGTACAAGGGCGAGCCGCAGCATCAGGCCTACTGCGAACACATGGTCGACGACAACAACATCAAGCTCGGCGGGCCCTTCATGCCGATCGCGTTCGATCAATACAGCATTTCTCCGCCGGGGCCGGCAGGCGGCATCAACTTTTGGGGAGCGTCCTACGATCCCAAGCTGCACCTCTTTATTTCGAACACGAGCAACATGTTCCAGCCGATGCGCTTGATCGCGCGCCCCGACGGCAGCCTGATCAACCAGGGACCGCTCGCCGGCGTTCGCCGCTTCGGCGATGCCGACAGGAAGTTGCTGTGCGGGCCGACGCCGTGGGGTGAGCTCGTCGCGGTGAACATGGACACCGGCGATATCGTCTATCGCAAGACGCTGGGCGTTTCCTAGATGTTGCCGGCCGGGATGCAGGACACGGGCCGCCCAAGTTCCGGCGGCGTCATCCTGACGGCCAGCGGGCTGACGTTCGTGGGTGGCACCGATGATTTTCGATTCCGCGCATTCCAGACGGCGACGGGTCAAAAGTTGTGGGAGATCAAACTGCCTTCATCGGTCGAGACGACACCGATCACGTACAGCGGCGCCGATGGACGCCAGTTCGTCACAGTGGTGAGCACCGGAGGCGGACTGACCGGGTCCGACGTCACCAATGACGAAATCATTGCGTTCGCGTTACCGAAGAAATAGGGCCGGCAGTTGAGTTACTTGTTGATCTCAGAAGTCAGATCTCAGATTGCAGATTA
>JANOZI010001138.1:0-2641 GCA_031429375.1 Acidobacteriota bacterium
CCGTCATCGTCATGGTGGCGAGCCACAGCGGCATGGCGCGGCCGGCGACGATGAAGTCGGCGGCGGAGCGGTCGCGGTTGCGGCGGGTGGCCGCCCCCCCGATCGCCAGGAACGACGCGTACATCAGCCCGATGGCCAGCATCGCCATGCCGGCCCATATTACGTTGTTTCAGGTAATCATTACGTATAATGACGTAATGGCGCCGGACAACCCGTTCGTCTACGGCGAGGTCGTGACGGCGGGCGCGTTTGCCGATCGCGACGCCGAGCGCGCCCGGCTGGCGCAAGACCTGGCCGCCGGCCAGAAGGTGTTCCTGATCTCGCCGCGCCGCTACGGCAAGTCGTCGCTCGTGCGCGGCGTGCTGCGCACACTTTCCCGCCAGAAGATCCTCACCGTCGAGGTCACGGTGGCCTCGTCCAGCTCGTACGTCGGCTTCCTCGAATCGTACGCGCGGGCGCTCGTCGCCGCCGACACGCCGGCCGGCCGGCTGCGCCGCTGGGCCGGCGAGCTGCTGCAGGCGGTGCGCCCGGAGCTGCGCTTCAACCCCTCTTTCGCACCGAACACGCCGGGGGTGCCGGGCGGTTTCAGCCTGTCGTTTCCGGCGGTTCGAACCGCCCGTGACGCGGCACGTCTCGCCGCCGAGGTGTTCGCGCTGCCCGGCCGTATTGCGGCGGCGCGCAAGCAACGCATGGCGATCGCGCTCGACGAGTTCCAGGCCATCGCGTCGTTCAACGGCGGCAGCGTCGAGCACGCGCTGCGCGCCGCGGTGCAGCACCAGCGCGCGGTGGGCTACGTCTTTGCCGGCTCCGAACCGTCGCTGATGGAGCGCATGCTGGGCCCGCGGCGTCCCTTCTACAAGGCCGGCCCCGTGATGCGGCTCGAGAAGATCGGCAAGGAGACGTTCGCGGACTGGATCGAAGCGCGGTTCTCAGACAGCGGCATGCGGCCCGAGCCCGGCCTCGGCGAGGCCATCGTCGACCTCGCTGCCAATGTCCCGTACGACGTGCAGCGGCTGGCGCACGAGACCTGGGATGACGTGAAGGCAGGCAACCGAAAGACGGTGGGGCTCGAAGACCTGCACCTCACGCTGACGCGGCTGCTCGGCGAGCAACACACGGTGTTCGAGGAATCTTGGCAGCGCCTGACGCTCGCGCAGCGCGCCGTGCTGCGCGCGCTCGTCCTCGAGAACGGCACCGAGCTGCTGTCTGCCGACGTGCGCGCCCGCCATCGCCTGCCGGGCGCGTCGAGCGTGCAGTCGGCGCTCGCTGCGCTACTGAGGCAGGACATCGTGATGAAGGAGGGCGGGCGCTACCTCGCCAGCGACTCGCTCTATCGCGAATGGGTAGCTCGGCAGACTTATTGACGGCGTCTACTAGCTCGTTTCTTGCATGTCTGACGCCATGAGCACCCTTAGAACGGATGACCTCGGCATCGTGACCCCCTGCCCGTCCTGCGGGAAGAACAACCGAATCGCATTCGGCCGGCTCAACCAGCCTGCGCGATGCGCAGAGTGCCATGCCGACCTGCCCTCAACCGCCGAGCCGGTGGAAGTGGCGACCTCTGCTCAATTCGACGCGCTGGTAGCGGGCTCGCCGGTGCCGGTCCTGGTGGATTTCTGGGCGGCATGGTGCGGCCCGTGCCGCATGGTGGCGCCCCAGGTCGCCGAGGTGGCCAGGCGCCACAGCGGCACGCTCGTGGTCGCCAAGGTTGATACCGATGCGGTGCAGGACCTCGCGGCCCGCATGGGCATCAAGTCGATCCCGACCCTGGCGGTTTTTGCGAAGGGCAAGGAGGCCGCGCGCACGGCAGGCGCTATGATGGCCGACAACATCGAGGCCTTCGTGCAACAGGCCATCCGATGAAGTGCGGGAGACTACATGGAAAAGCGTGAGGGTGCGGTCGACGAGCGTCGGCTCGCCTGCTGGATCGGCAAGTCAATCCTGATCAAGGGCGATGTCGTCTCCTCCGGAGACCTGGTGATAGACGGGCAAGTGGAAGGCACGATCGATTTGGGCGATCACAGCCTCACGATCGGCCCCGGCGCCGCGGTCACCGCCGACCTGGTGGCGAAGACCGTGACAATCAGCGGCAAGGTCAAGGGCAACGTCACCGGCATGTCGAGGGTCGAACTGAAAGCCACCGGCTCCGTGGAGGGCAACGTCACCGCGCCGAAATTTGTAATGGACGACGGCGCGGCGATCAGCGGCAAGGTCGATACCGGCCCCCGCCCGAAATGAATACAGGTTAAGACGGGAGGTTAGGAGGTCAGGAGAAATCCTCCTGATCTCGGGCACGGCGAGGCCTGCGCGAAGAAGCATTTCGCGGCATTCGCACGCCCGGCGTCAGGAGTAAGTGCTGCGCGGGAGGGCTCTCGCTCGGCGGTCAAATCTCCTTCGCCGCATTAATCGCCTCAGCGATGGACGCGCCAAAGACGGCACGGCGCCTGCGTCGGCTCCAGTCGATTTGACGATCTGATGCGTGTCATCGCCTCGCTCCAGCTCACGCCACGAAACGCTTCTTCGCGCAGGCCGCGTCAGGGTTGAGCAGACGGAGCTGGTTCCAGCGAAGCCTGCGGATCACTTGCCCGTTACTTGCTGGTGAGTGTTATTGGACCCAAATCGAAAGTCTTACGACCGTCAT
>JANOZI010001139.1:0-2518 GCA_031429375.1 Acidobacteriota bacterium
ATGGACGCGCTCTTCCTCGAGCAGGTGTGGTCGGGCAACGAAACGATGCTCTACAACCTGATCAAGGACGAGTCGCCGGGCGGCAAGGCGCGGCTCCACGCCTTCCTCGTCAACAAGGGCCCGTGGTCGCGGCTCGATCACAATGAGGCCTTCGTACCGGGCGCTCCGGAAAAACCGGCGTCGGCCAATTTCTATCCCGCCGGCGCCACCAAGGCGGACGTCGAGAAGTGGATCGCGTCGCTCGGCGGCGCCGAGAAGGCGGGCGCCACCGGGTTCTTCACCACCATCCGGCGCGGCCCGGCCGGCGGGTTCGTCGCGGTGCCGTACAGCGTCGAATACCAGGGCGAGCTGGCGCTGGCCGCTCAGCACCTGCGCGCCGCCTCTGCCGCAACGGCGCAGCCCACCCTGAAGGCGTTTCTCGAAAGCCGCGCTGCCGCGTTCGTCTCGAACGACTACTACGACAGCGACGTGAAATGGATGGAGCTCGACTCGACGATTGAGCCCACCATCGGCCCCTACGAGGTCTACGAAGACGAGTGGTTCAACTACAAGGCGGCGTTCGAGGCCTTCATTACCGTCAAGGATCAGGTCGAGTCCGACAAGCTGCGCAAGTTTGCCGGCTCGCTGCAGGCGATCGAAGACCACCTGCCGATCGATCCGAAGTACCGCAACCCGAAGCTCGGCGCGCTGGCCCCGATCGCCGTCGTCAACACCGTGTTCTCCGCCGGCGACGCCAACCGCGGCGTGCAGACCGCGGCGTTCAACCTGCCCAACGACGAGCGGGTGATCCGCGAAAAGGGCAGCAAGCGCGTGATGTTGAAGAACAACCAGGAGGCGAAGTTCGAGAAGGTGCTGGTGCCGATCTCCAAGGTCGCGCTCGCGGCGAGCGATCACAACCACAGTGCGTTCGAGGCGTTCTTCACCCACATCCTGATGCACGAGCTGATGCACGGCCTCGGCCCGCACGACATCACCGTCGCCGGGCGCACCACCACCGTGCGCCAGGAGTTGAAGGACACCTACAGCGCGATCGAGGAGGCCAAGGCCGACATCTCGGGGCTGTTCGCCCTGCAGTTCCTGATCGATCGCGGCGAGCTCGACCAGCGGCTGGAGCAGACCATCTACACCACGTTCCTGGCGTCGGCGTTTCGGTCGCTGCGCTTCGGCATCGCCGAGGCGCACGGCCGCGGCCAGGCCATCCAGTTGAACTACCTGCTCGACAAGGGCGCGTTCACGGTCAACGGCGACGGCACGTTCGCGGTCGACACGGCGAAGATTCGCGACGGCGTGACCGCGCTGACGCGCGAGATCATGATGCTGCAGGTCGAGGGCAGCTACGCCAAGGCGAAGCAGATGATCGAGACGCTCGGCGTGCTGCGGCCCGAAGCCAAGGCCGTTCTCGACAAGCTCACCTCGGTGCCGGTTGATATCGAGCCACGGTTCGTCACCGCTATCGACTTATTGAAGTGATGAGCTCGAGCAGCTCGTCGTAAGTGGCATCCGCCTCTTTCGGCCCTTTCTTGATCGCCGTCGTGGCGCAGTGCTTCAAGTGATTACGCAGTAACTGCCGGCCCACGCCGCGCAGCGCCTCCTGTGCGGATGCAATTTGCGTGATGATGTCGGGACAGTAGCGATCCTCCTCGACCATCTTGTGGAGGCCCCGGATCTGGCCTTCGATGCGGCGCAGCCGCTTCAGGTTCGCCTCTTTGATCTCCGGGTCCACGGCATGCGCGGTGCGGACTTTGCCACTGTCTCCGCCTTCGCGGCCGACGGCCGCTACGGCGCGACCTCGCCGGAGCTCGGAACCAGGTGTCTTGCGAGCGGAGGCGGGCTTCATGACAGGCTCACTCCCCTCAACCGCAGGCTGTTGGACACGACGCTGACCGAGCTGAACGCCATCGCCGCACTGGCGATGATCGGACTGAGCAGGATGCCGAACGCCGGGTAGAGCACGCCTGCGGCCACCGGGATGCCGATCACGTTGTAAACGAACGCCCAGAACAGGTTCTGCTTCATCGTCCGCATCGTCTTGCGGGCGAGCACGATCGCCTGTTCGACGCCGGCCAGGTCGCTGCGCATCAGCGTGACCGAGGCGGCGTCGGCGGCGATATCGGTCCCCGACGCCATGGCCATGCCGATGTCGGCCTGCGCCAGCGCGGGCGCGTCGTTGAGGCCGTCGCCAACCATCGCCACGACGCGGCCCTTGGCCTGCAGCGCCTTGATCGCGGCGACCTTGCCATCCGGCAGGACGTCCGCGATCACTTCGTCGATGCCGGCCTGTTTCGCGACGGCCTCGGCGGTGGTGCGGCGGTCGCCGGTCAACATGACCGTGTGGAGCCCGCGCGCCTTGAGCGCTGCGACGATCGCCGCGGCATTCGGACGCATGGTGTCGGCGATTGCGAATGCGGCGGCGGCCGTGCCATCTATCGCCACAAACACCACGGTCTTTGCGTCTGCAGACCACGACTCGGCCGGGGCGGCGATGTCGGAAATGTCAATCCGCGACTCACGCATGAGT
>JANOZI010001140.1:0-5750 GCA_031429375.1 Acidobacteriota bacterium
CGTGATCGCGCGCCGCGGTCGGCCAGGTCATCCACCAGCCCTGGCGCTGATCGAGATAGGCGCCCGCCGCAGCGCGGTTCCATCCCGGCGTGTCGCCGGATCGCGCGATCGACGTGACCGAAACGAGCCCGATGAGGCCGAAGGCCAAGGCAGCGGTCAGGAGCGTCGGTTTCATGGCCCCATCTTGGGGCGGGCGGGAACGCATGTCAAACTACCATCAGAGAGATGGAGACTGCCCCGCGGCCCTGGATTCTTCGCGCGTTGCTCGCGACGCTCATCGGCGTTGTGCTCCTCGTAGCAAAAGACTGGGCCTATTCGCCCACCTTCCACCTCTTCCTCGACCAGCGCGCGGCCGGCGGCCATTCCGCCGCCGCCCAGCAATTTGCGATCGAAGGCGATCGCGTGGTCCCGCTCATCGTGACCCGCGGGGCCGATCGCGTGGCGGTTTCTACCGCCGTTGGGCAGGACGCGACACTCCACACCGGCCTGCGCGCGACAGCACCCACGGCGTACTCGGTCGAGTGGCATCGAGGGTCGTCCCGGCGCGTGCTCGCGCAGGGGACCGTTGACGGGGCGGCGTCGATCGCGTCGGCATACCCGATCGGCAGCGGGGTCATCGAGCTGGTGAGTGATGGGCCAGTGACATGGGTGGACCCGCGCGTCGTTCGCACGCTGCCGCTGTGGCCTTACCTCTGGGTCGTAGGACTATTGATCCTCTGCCGGATGGCCTGGACCCGTCGCGGGCCGGCGCAACAACCACCGACGTTTCTCGGCGTCAGCAAGTTCACCTTGCTCAAAGGCGCAGCGGTAACCGTGAGTCTACTTGCGGCGCTCGCCGTGTCGGAGGTCATGCTGCGCGCGCTCGGCGATCACGTGCCGAGCGGCATCGTGGCGGAGCGCCACGACCTCGGCGAGGTCAATCGCGACCCGCACTGGATCGATTCGACGCGCTACGGACGCCGCCTTCGCGCCAGCGTCGAGACGCTCAACGAATGGCGCGACGGCGACATCGTGCGGATGGGGTTCATCCCGCCTCAGTCCAGCCCCGGGCCGCTGCACAAGTTCTCGTTTCACACCGACGCCGAGGGCTTTCGCAACCATGCCGTGCGCGATCGGTTCGACATTGCCGCACTCGGCGACTCGTTCACCGACGCGATGACGATGGCCGGTGACGAATCATGGCCGGCCCGATTGGAAGGCGTCCTTGGCGTGCCGGTGCAGAATTACGGCACCGCGGGCTTCGGACCGCAACAGGAGCTGCTGGTTCTGAAGGACTATGTTGCGCCCCATCGCCCGCGCACCGTCGTCCTGGCATTCTTCGCTGGCAACGACATCTTCGACGCCGAGGCCTTTGACGCCTTTCAGCGATCGGGCGGCACGATCAAGCGCCCGCAACAGGGATGGCGCACGAAGGACGTCGTCAGCCGCGCCGATTCGTGGTTCGTCGTCAGCGCTCTGCGCGCAGCGGGCCGCTCACTGGGCACACATCAGGGAACCGTGGTGGCGGCGGAGGTCACGCCGGCCGCGCCGATCGAACTGCCCGTGGCGACGGCCCCGGCCTTTGACAACGGTTGGTTCGACCTGCCGGTCGCCGGCAAGCGGCTCCGCTTTGCTTTCATGCCGCCTTACCTCAATACCCTGAACTTCTCGCGAGAGGATCTGGCCGCACGGCAAGGCTGGCAGTTGACGAGCGATGCGATTAAGGAGATGCAAACCGTGTCCCGTAGCTTCGGCGCCACGTTCGTCGTGATGTTCGTGCCGTTCAAGAGCCAGGTGTATCTGCCGGTGGTGGAAACCGCAGTGTCGAAAGAGCAGATCACATCGGCGTTCCATTTCTACATGGAGCGCTACGGCCGCAACGTTGATGTCGATCGCGTCTTTGCCAACCGCCTCGCGCAGAACGCGCTGATGGAGCGTTTGTGCGCCGAGGCAGGAATTCCGTTCCTCGACACGACGCCTGCGCTGGCCGCGCGCGTGGCACAGGGAGAGAACGTGTACTTCCCCGACGAGTCTCACCTCAACGAAGATGGTGAAGCCTTGCTCGCACAGACGCTCGCAGCGTTCTTGAAGGCTGAAACGAAACCGCGGACGGGCTCTTAACCCTTCAGGGCGAAGCCCTTCTTCACGAACACGGCGCGGACGCGATCGCGCAGGTCACCTTGCAGTTCGACGGTATCGTCGCGGACCGCACCGCCGCAGCCGCATGCGCGTTTCAATTCGCCGCACAGCTCGTTCAGGAACGCCTCATTGCGCGGCAAGTCGTACACCACCGTCACCGTCTTCCCGCCGCGGCCTGCCTTCTCGACGCGAATCTTGGCGACGATGCGCGCGGGCACGGGCTGATCGGCGCCGGCCCGTTTGCTGCACTGACAGTTGTTGGACGGCCAGCCGCACTTGGGGCATTGGCGGCCAGTCGCGGTCGAGTAAACCAATTTCGCCATGGCAATAAAAAAGGCGGGTCTGAAGACCCGCCTCTACATCTTGTCATCCGGTCGATGCCGGACGAGTGTCAGTTCGGAACGAACGTGAACTTAGCGAGCCCGCTCGCGGTCCCGCTCCAGGGCCACAGCGGCGAACTGCTGCGAGGACGGGCGTCGGCGCGCACGAGCACGTAGTACTCGCGGTTGGCTTCGAGAATCCTGGTATCGAAGAGCGGCATGCGGTCGAAGGTTGTCGCCAGTTGCGCGACCAGGGCCGGGTCGTCGACCACTTTCGATTCGCCGATGCGGCCGTTCAACGTCTGCGAGATGGTGTGGCGGCGCGTGAGGTTGTCGTAGTCGACGCTGGTCGAAATTACCGCGGTGGCGATGGTGCGATCGACCCACGCCGGCACCTTAAGCTTGAGCTCGACGGTGTAGGTGAACACGGTGCGCAGGCCGCTCTGGACGACGGCGCGCATCTCGTCGGTCATCCCGCCATCCAGCGAAAACGTCACCAGGACCTTTTCGTCGCGGACGAGCGGACGCACGCGCAGGGTGTCCTGCTCGGCAAACACGGTAGTGGCCATCGACAGGCTCAGCAGCAAAGCCGCCGGAAGCCGTCGCAGTACAGGGTACAGACGGGCTGGTTTCATAACAAAAAACGTAGTCCGGGCGACTTTAACACAGGCCGAGGCCCAAACGGTCGATATATGATCAAAGGGAACCCAAAATTTCATGAAACTCCGCCTATTTTCCGTGGCCGGGGCCCTTGGCGCCATCATTCTGCTGTCGCAAAAGGGGTCTGCCCAGGAGTTTCCCTACCAGATCTTCGAACGATACCTGGAACCGCTCGCCCAGCAAATCGGTATGCCTGGCTTATCGGCCGTCATCGCCCGGAACGGGAGGATCGAGTGGGAGCGGGGCTACGGCTACGCCGAGGTCGAAGCCAAGGTCGCGGCCACCGCTGCCACGCCGTACCCGATTGGCGGGGTGACCCAGGCCATGACCGGGGTGTTGCTGGGCATTTGCGTCGACCGGCATCAACTGAGCGTTGATGAGAAGATCCGCGACTACGTGCCGACGTTCCCCGTCGCGGGCGCGACGGTGCGGCAGGTGCTCGCGCACGCGTCCGAGAACCGCTATAAGTACGACCCGCTGCAATTCGTGGCGCTCACCGCCGTGGTCGAAAAGTGCAGCGCGAGACCGTATCGCGTGGCGACGGCAGACGAGCTTCTCACGCGGTTGGCGATGACCTCGTCGGCCCCAGGGCTGGACCTGGCGAGAAACGAAGGGCAGGCCGCCCGCTTGCTGTTCGAGTCGGGCAAGCTCGCGCAGTACGACGGGGTCCTTGGCCGTGTTGCGGTGCCGTACCGCATCGATCGCAAGGGCAATGCGGTGCGCTCTGAATATCCCACCTACGGCCTCGACGCCGCCGGCGGCCTCGTGACCACGGCCCGCGATTTGGCGGTGTTCGAGCGGGACCTCGACCAGGGCGTGCCTTTGAGCTTCAGCACCTTGAACCAGATGTGGAGCGCGGCGACCTTAGGAGCTGACGGCTTGCCCGCGATTCCGGGCAGCAGTCTGGGCGGTGTTCCGGCCGTCACCATGCCCACCGGTCTTGGATGGTTCGTCCAGTCGCTCCAGCCCGGAACGGACAAGCGGTTGGTCTGGAGCTTCGGCTACATTCCCGACGCCGGCTCCGCGCTGATCCTGAAGATGCCGCATCGGGGCCTGACGCTCATCCTGTTGTCGAACAGCGATGGGCTCGCCGCCGGCTACGGCCTGGAGCGCGCCGACGTCAGCGCGTCGCCGTTCGCGAAGATTTTTTTACGGCTCTTCCTCTAAACTGCGGTCGCCGCCCTGATGACCCAGTCCGCCACTCGCCGCGCGACGATCGCCCTGGGATTGTCGCTCTTGTTCGTGCCGGCCCCAGCATCCGCCGATCTTTTCATTGCGCCGTACTTGGGAGTGAAGTTCGGCGGCGGCACGTCCATTGTCGACCTGGAACTTGCGGCGGGCCAGGCCAAGACGACGCTGGGCGTGTCGGCGTTCCTGCTCACTGATGCCATCATCGGCTACGAAGCGGCCTTCGGTTACGTCCCTCAGTATTTCAATGGCGACACCGGCCCGCTGATCAAGCCTGGCAGCTATCTCATCGACCTGATGGGCAATGTGGTGGTGTCGCTGCCGCCCAACGTGACGGCCGGCGGACTGCGGCCATACGTGATCGGCGGCGTCGGGTTGATCCACGCCGAGGCTGCCGACATTCTCGGCATCTTTCAGGTCCGCCGCACCATGCCCGCTTTCAACGCCGGCGTCGGCGCGGTCGGATTGCTGACCAACAACGTCGGGGTGCGCTTCGATCTGCGTTATCTCCGGAGCTTCACGAACGACGATGGGTCACTCGCCACGGTGGGGCGGCGAATCAGCTACACGCGCGCGACGATAGGTTTGGTGTTGCGGTTTTGAATAACCAAGAACCAATTACGAATAACGAAACGGCCTCGGCGCCCTGGCCCACGGCGATGCGGTCACGCTGACCTCGGAGCGCAAGGCGATCGTGCTGCCTGAGGCCACGCTTGCGAAGTATGTCGGGGCCTGCGAAATGGCGCCCGCGATGACCATGACGATCACGCAGGAAGGCACCCGCCTGTTCGGGCAGCTCACCGGGCAGCCGCGCACTGAGATGTTCGCGGAATCGGCGACGGCGTTTTTCGTCAAGGTGGTCGATGCGCAGTTTGACTTCGTTACCGACGGCGGCGCCGTTACTCATCTTGTGCTTCACCAGGGCGGCAGAGATGTCAAAGGCGTCCGCAAGTAAACTGAAGACGTAATGACCATTCGCATTCGCTACTGCCAAGTCTGAAACTACCTGCCGCGCGCCTCCCGTGTGGCGGCGCTCATCAAGAAAGAAACCGGGCTCGACTCCACGCTTGAAGTCGGCGGCCGGGGCGAGCTGTCGGTGTGGGTCGGCGCGACGAAGGTCGCCGAACGGAGCATGCGCGGCTTCCCGGCCGACGCCGCGCTCATCACCGCAGTGAAACAGGCGCTTGTCTAACGTACCTGCCACAGAGACAAGAGACCCAGAGAACGATAGGAATCACCTCGAAGGCTGACTCCAGCGAACCCAAGTCCCCGTGTCTTGCCGTGGCCCGTCCCTAGACGCGTCACTGGACTAGAATGGGAAGCTATGCCCGCCCTACTGGAAGCGATCGAGATCAAGCGCAAGGACTACTTCGAATACGAGAACGCGCCCTATCACTGCCTCGACGTGGAGGTCTCAAAGCCGACCGCGCGCGGCGGCCAGACGCTGGTGCGGTTGAAGATGCG
>JANOZI010001141.1:0-3197 GCA_031429375.1 Acidobacteriota bacterium
GCGGGCGGAAGACGCCGATTTCAAGGCGCTCAGCCGCGTGATGTTCGCCCGCGCTCCGCACGAGATCGCCGCGAACCATTCGCTGCCGGTCGCGATGCGCGCCGCCCTTCGGGCCCAGGCCCGCAAGGGCTCGGGCCCTTCCCAGATCCCCGTACCCCTAAGCACCCAGGTCCCGCTCATAGGCATGTCGTTCTGGACCGATGCCGCAGTGTTGAGCGAAGCGGGAATTCCGTCGATCCTGTTCGGCCCCTCCGGCGGCGGCCTTCACAGCATCGAAGAGTGGGTCGAGGTGCAGTCGGTGCTGACCTGCCGCGACGCGCTCGTCGCCCTTGCGCGCGATTGGTGTAGATGAGGTAGACCGAGGAACAAACTCGGGAAGGATTTCCTCAGTCGAGATATTACCGTCGATTGATCTCGGTGTCAGGGATTAGGACCAGGGTCTATTGGCGGCATTAGCGGTCGCAGTTGCGCGACAAGTTCCGGAATGCGTTTGGTCGCCACCAGCCAAATTCGATCCTGCTTGATCTCACCGTAATCGTGGGCCAGGACGTTGCGTTGCGCGACGATCTGGCGCCACGCGATTTCTGGGTGCAGCGCCTTGAGTTCCGCTGACACCAAGCGCGCCGCCTCGCCGATGATCTCGATTGCTCGCTCTACCGCGAGCTGCAGCTTGCGATCCTTCAAGTATGCGTCAAGGCTCACGCCGGCCGTGAACTCTTGAATCGCACCGGCGGCGTCGAGCATGTCCCACAGGTACGCCGCGTCGCGATTCTCAAGCGGCATAAAGCGTCTGCTTCGCGCGAAGAATCGCCTGCCGTCTGTAGGGGTTGCGCAACGCGGCTTCCTCAACGAGATCGACAGGGCGACCGAACGTGTCAGCTAACTCCCGTTGCATGGTCGTCAAGTCGAAGAGACTCCACTGCGCATCCGGCTCGAACGTCACCAGGACGTCGACATCGCTGTCGGCGCGGAAGTCCGCACGCAGGACTGATCCGAACAGAGCCAGCTCCGTCACCTTCCAACGGCGCGAAAAATCGGCGAGCTTCTCTGGGGTAACGCTCAATCGGGGATTCAACATATCGTTCGTGTTCGCCATTGTCGCACGGCAAACCATTCAATGAACGGACGCACACAGTTCGAAGGACCGCCTCCGCCGCGCATGCTGGCGCGACGGAGGCTGGTCAGGCTCAGTGCCGCTCCGGATCCACTCGGTAGAGCGTCGTGTTGGCGGTCGTCGTACCGATCGCTGGCACTTCATTGGCGATCGCCAGGTAGAACTCGCCGCGGAACGCGAACGCCGCCAGGCCCTCGGGCGAAAGATCGCCCGGCGTCACGATCATGTCGAGAAATCTGGCATCGTAGGGATTGGTGACGTCGAAGACGGCGACCGCGCTGCTCCTCGCCCGCTCGAGGCCGACGAATGCGTACAAGCGGCCGCGAATCTCCAACAGCGCGACGCCCTCCGGTTCCACACCCTTGTCGCGGCTGCGCCCGTTGTCGTAAACGCCGCGCTTGTGGGCCTCGGTGTCCAGGATGTTGCCGCTGTCGAACACCAACGCTCCGTCCGCGTCGCGAATCGACATCGAGCGGGCGCCCGCCGCAAACAGCTTGCCCGGCGACGAATCCCGGTTCGAAATGCGCAGGCGGTCCAGCGGAGCGGCCGCGAGGTAAGGCGGGCCCCCGGCCGCGGCACGATCGTTGTTGTCCTCGCGGAAGTCCCCTTCGTTGGCGAGCACGAGGTAGGTCCGGCCGCGCCACTTATATGAGGCGATGCCATCCGGCATGTACACGCCGCTGGCGTCGGCGTTTATGAAGGTGACCGTACCGTCGTTGTCCTTGGGATCGAACTCGTTCCGCGGCACGTTGAAGTCCTTGGCCCCCAGTCCGATGATCTCGACGAACGCGTTGATCGTCAGGTCCAGGACGGCGACCCCATTCGCTTCCTGTAGGGTCACGAAGGCCCTCGAGCCATCTTTCTCAATCGCGATGTACTCGGGCTCGAAATCCATTCCGACGTTGGTGCGCAGGTTGGTGCCGAACTGGGGAACGTTTTCGAACCCGGCGGTCGCAATGACGGTTCGTGTCGCCACGTCGATGATGCTGACGCTGCCCGGCGGATCCGGCGCCGTATAGGGGGTGTCGGCAACGGCATTGGGCGTGCCTTCGTTGGCGACCAGCACCTTGCTGCCATCGTGCGTGAACGTCAGCATGTCCGGCAGTGATCCGACGGTCACGGGATCGCCGATGCGCATCCGCGTCCGCGTGTTGTAGAAGACGACGACGCCGGGCCGTCGGCGGTCGGGCGGTCCAGCCTCGATCGCGAACGCCGCCAGCCCGTTGTGGATGGCGACGCTGTTGACCAAGCCGTACCCTCTGACGTCGATGTGTTCGACGAGCGTGCCGGTTTCGCCATTCAGGACATCGACACCGACGACGCCCGCCACCCAGATGGTGTTGGTCCGAGGGTCGAACGCGGTAATTTCCGAGACTTGTCCGGGAGTCGTATGGGCGTGCGTCCAGAGTTTCGTAAACGAGAGTGGACGTTCCGGCGGCGCAGCGGCGACCGGCAATGTAAACAGCAGGGCGATCAAGACGCATCTCGTCATCTAGGCCTCACAGTACGGGAACGGGCGTTGGTTGGGGGTGCCACACTCTAACCCCAGTCGCCCTCCTCGCCCAGACGTCGTTGTGACGGGAGCGTAAATTTCTGGGCGGCAATCCGTCGATGCTGACGTGCGACGCGCTCGTCACACTCGCCCTGAGGTGCCGCTATCCGGGTCTCCGTACCGAACGGCTGGGCTGGATCGACCCAACCGGACCGACGCTTTGACGGCGGTATAATGCCATTCACCGCGTCAGTTAGACCCTATGCTTCCCACGCCGGCCAGTCAGGAACAGGCTCTGCTCCGAGTGCTGTTCGAGGCCATGCCTCAACTGGGCTGGACCGCCCAACCCGACGGCTTCATCGACTATTACAACCGTGGCTGGTACGAGTACACCGGCACGACGTTCGAGCAAATGCAAGGGTGGGGCTGGGAATCGGTTCACCATCCCGAACACCTCGCCCGGGCGAAGGGCCTGTGGACCCGCGCCATTGAGCTCGGCGAGGCGGTCGAACTGGAATTCCCGCTGCGACGCCGGGACGGCGCCTTTCGCTGGTTCCTGACCCGGGTGCAGCCGATTCGCGACGAGTCGGG
>JANOZI010001142.1:0-1887 GCA_031429375.1 Acidobacteriota bacterium
GTGGGCGCGCCGCTCGGCGATCTGGCCGGTGGCGTTCGGCCTGGCCTGCTGCGCGATCGAGATGATGGCCACGGGCGCCAGCCGCTACGACATGGCGCGCTTTGGCGCCGAGGTGTTCCGCGGCTCGCCGCGGCAGGCGGATCTGATGATCATTGCCGGGCGGCTGTCGCGTAAGATGGCGCCGGCGCTGCGCCGGATCTACGACCAGATGCCCGAGCCGAAATGGGTGATCTCGATGGGCGCGTGCGCCTCGTGCGGCGGCGTGTTCGACAACTACGCCATCGTGCAGGGCTCCGATCAGGTGGTGCCGATCGACGTCTACATTCCCGGCTGCCCGCCACGCCCCGAGGCGCTGATCTACGGCATCGTGCAACTGCAGAAGAAGATCGCCGCCTCGAAGCTGGATCAGACCCCGCGAGTCCGCATCGCATGACCGCCGAGGAAATTCTCGCCGCGATCGCGCCGGCGGTACCCGGCGCGAGCTACGAGGCGCTGGTCTCCGCCGACGCGGCGGTGACGCCGACGATTCTCGTGCCGCGCGAACAGATCGTCGCGACCTGCCGCGCGCTGCAGGCGCCCGGCCTCGAGTTCGTGGCGTTTTCGGACGTGACCGCGGTGGATTTCCATCCCAACCGCCTGCCGCGTTTCGACCTCGTGTATCACCTGGTGTCGCCGCATCGGCGCGCCCGCGTGCGCCTCAAGGTCCGCATCAACGCGCAGGAAGCGATCGACACGCTGTCGACGGTGTATCCCGGCGCCGGCTGGCCCGAGCGCGAGTTGTATGACTTGTTCGGCATCGTGTTCGACGGGCATGCCGACCTGCGCCGGCTGATGATGCCGGACGACTGGGACGGGCATCCGCTCCGCAAGGACTACCCGGTGCAGCTGCGCAAGGACGCGCAGACTTACATGCCGCTGCAGATCACGGAGGAAGAGTTCAAGGCGAACATGGAGCGCGATCGCTTTCAGCGCGGCTCGGTGAAGCCGAAGTAGCGATGGCTGCCGACGGGCCTCGTCGCGCCGGCCTGCCCGCCGAAGCCTCGGCGAAGGCGGAAGCCTTGGCGAAGGCGGCGACCGTCGTCCGCGCCTTGAAAGAGGCCGCCGCCGCGCATGAACGCATGGCGGCGAATGTGGCATCGGTGGTCGCTGTGGCAGACGCCATTACCACGGCGCTGAGACAGGGCGGCTCGGTGCTGGTGTTCGGCAACGGCGGCAGTGCGGCGGATGCGCAGCACTTCAGCGCCGAATTGCTGGGACGGTACGAGCAGGAGCGCAGGGCGTGGCCGGCGATCGCGTTGACGACCGACACGAGTGCGCTGACGGCGATCGGCAACGACTACGGGTTCGATCGGGTGTTTGCCCGTCAGCTCGAGGCGTTGGGAAGGAAGGGCGATGTGGCGATCGGCATCAGCACCAGCGGCAACTCGCCGAATGTGCTGCGCGCTTTGGAAGCCGGCAACGCCCGCGGGTTGATCACCGTGGCCCTGACCGGCCGCGGCGGGGCAGCCGGGACGATCGCGACGCATCACATCGCGGTCGAGCAAGAGCGTACCGCGCGCGTGCAAGAAGTTCATGCGACGTTGTTGCATGTGATTTGTGAGTTGGTGGAGAAGGACCTGAATGGCTGACGTCCGCGCGGAAACGATGACCGTCAACATGGGTCCCCAACACCCCAGCACGCACGGCGTGCTGCGGCTGGTGTTGGAGCTCGACGGCGAGACCGTCGTGTCCGTTCAGCCCACCATCGGCTTCCTGCACACCGGCATCGAGAAGACCTGCGAGCAGAAGAAGTGGCAGCAGGTGATCCCGCTCGTCGAGCGGATGGATTACCTCGGCGCGCAGTCCAACAGCCTGGCGTTCTGCCTCTCGGTCGAACGCATGCTCGGC
>JANOZI010001143.1:0-2849 GCA_031429375.1 Acidobacteriota bacterium
GGTTCGAACCCGCTCAGCGACGCGCTGATGTCCCATTGCCCGGCCCGAAGGGCCGGCAGGTAGAAGCGTCCGTCCGCGCCGGCGCTGCGCTCGACGACGGTACCGCTCGCAGGATGCCTGGCGGTAATGGTCACGCCAGGCAGGACGCCGCCCGACGCATCGATGACCACGCCGGCAATTTCACCGGTATTCGTCTGCGCGAAGGCCGCAGCGGTCTCCAAGACAAGGACCAGGGCTGCCAGGAGCCACATCGTCATCTCACTGCGCGGAGAACGCGAGGAGCACGTTGCCTGGCAGGCCGATGCCCAGGTAGGCGTAGCCGGCGTTCATGAATACGGTGCCGCCCGCGATCACCGGGCCAGGGCCGTTGAACGATCCGCCTTTCGCGGTCACGCCATTCACGGTCGTGTACGGCTGGTTGGCGTCATAACTCCAGATGACGCGGCCATCCGCCGTGTCGTACGCGCGCATCAGGCCGGTGGTCGTGCCCGAAAACACGACGCCGGGAATCAGCGTGATCGCCGCCGACTGCGCCTGCGTACAGTTTTTGGGGTCCTTGCAATCGGCGCGCGACGGCCGGGCCTCCCACACCGGCGCGCCGGTATCAAGCCGCAACGCGTGCAGGCCACCGGCCGCTTCGGGACCGAGGATCAGATCCGAGACCGGGAAATAGCCGATGGCTTGATCGGCCGCCGATCCCCATTCGAGCCCGCCGAGCGCGCTGCCGCGGCCGACGCGCCGCTGCCACACGACGCTACCTTTGTTATCCGGATCGAGCGCCCAGACGACGCCGGACTTCTGGCCGATCACGATCACGCTCTTGCCGCCGGGTAGGTCGCGCAGGATTGCAGAGTTGCCGAAATCGAAGTCCGGCCCTTCCTTGTCGGGACAGTTCTCGCGAGACGCGTTGCAGCCCACGACATACACGTCCTTCGGCGTGACCTGGCTCGTCCACAACACCTTGCCGCTGTTCAGATCGACGGCGATCACCGCGTCGCTCGTCGGCCCGCCCGGCCCCGAGTACTCGTTGCCGGTGGCGACGTACAACGCATTTCGCTTCAAGTCGATCGTCGGCGCCGACCAGATCGCCACGCCCGACGGCGCATACTGTTGGATGCCGAGCGTGTTTTTCTCCGTCGGCTTCGGCGGGTCAACCGTGAAGGTCTGCCACGCCTGCTTGCCGCTGCTGGCGTCGAAGGCAATCACGCTGCCTCGGAACGTGCAGCACTCATATTGATCGTTGGCGCCGGATCCCTCTTCGAGCGACGACACCGGCACGTACAGCCGGCCGTTGGCCAGCACCGGCGCGCCGGTGATGCGCGCGAGCGGATGCGGATCCGCTTTCTGCGTCCAGATCAATGCGCCGGTCTCGGCGTCAACCGCATAGACGTTGGCCTTGAGGTCGCCGAAGTACGCGGCGTAGCGAGTGCCGGTGCCGGACTTGATCGCGCCGAGGCTGATGGCGGTACGCACGCCGGCCCTGGCCTCGAACGACCAGTAGACGCACCCGGTGGCCGCGTCGAGCGCATACACGAACCCGTTGTCCGACCCGACGAACACGCGCCCGCCGGCCACCGCCGGTTGCGCGTAGGCGGAGGTGCCATTCGGAAAACCAAACGCCCACTTCAACGTCAGTTTCGGCACCTGTGCCGCCGAGAGGCCGGCCGCAGCCGCGGTCTGCGATCGCGAATTGGAGAGGTCGTTGCCCCAGCCGTTCCACGACGGCCCCGCGAGCAGATTCCCGATCGGCTTCGCCTCGCAGCGGTTCTTCATCGCCGACGCCTGCCCCGCCTGTGAGCTCCCCAGCGGCCGCCCCGACAGGAACTCGGCCAGGTAGCGCTTCTGCAGATCGGAAATCCCAGTGGCATTGGCGGCCATCGAACCGGAGGTCAGCGTATCGAGAATGCGCTCGGGGGTCAGCTCCGCGAGCATCTTCCGATCCGGCGCACGGCGCTCGGCTGCGCCGGCGCCATGGCATTGCGCGCAGCGCTGTTCGAACAGCGGCATCACCTGCAGAACCTGCGCCGAAGCGTGGGCCGGCGCCAGTCCGAAGAGAACGGCCGCCAGCGTGACAATCAATGGTGTTTGCACGGGCGCGATTATATTCCCTTACACTGTTCCGCATGGGATGGCATGGCATGTTCGATCGTCGCCGGTTCTTACAGTCTGTGGCGACAACTGTGGCGGCATCGGCGGCCGCAGTTGCTTCCACCCGCATGGCACGTGCGCAATCTCCGGCGGTGAATCAGCCGGCGATTGGGCCGTACGGGGCAGACCTGCTTCCAGCCGGCATCCGCTCCCGGGTGCTCGACAACGTCAACGGCATCCGCGTGCACGCGCTCGATGCGGGGTTCGAAACACCAAACCGACCCGCCGTGTTATTGATTCACGGGTTCCCCGAGCTCGCATACAGCTGGCGCAAAGTGATGCCGCAACTGGCCGCGGCGGGCTATCACGTCTTCGCGCCCGACCTGCGCGGTTATGGCCGCACTGGCGGCGCGGACGTGTCCTTTGACGATGACCTGATGCCGTTTCGAACGTTCAACCGCGTGACCGACATGGTGTCGTTGGTGTCGGCTTTCGGCTATCGGTCGCTGGCGGCGGTGGTGGGCCACGACGTCGGGTCAGGCATTGCCGGCTGGTGCGCCGTGGTGCGTCCCGACATCTTCCGATCGGTCGTGATGATGAGCGCGCCGTTCGGCGGTCCGCCGTCGTTGCCGTTTGGCAGCGCCGATCAACCGCCGCGCTCCGCTGCCGTCCCCGACACCATCAACGACGACCTGGCGCGCCTGACGCCGCCGCGCAAGTACTACATGCGCTACTACTCGACGCGCGAGGCGAACGACAAC
>JANOZI010001144.1:0-1892 GCA_031429375.1 Acidobacteriota bacterium
AGCGTCAGCGCCAGCAGCGCGCCGTCGATCGCCTGCATGGTGTTGGCCTCGCCCTTCTTGGCCGTCGAGCCGACATCGGCAGAGGCCGAGAACTGGCCCTTGGTCAGGCCGTAGACGCCGTTGTTCTCGAGCACGTAGAGCATGTTGAGGTTGCGGCGAATCGCGTGGCACAGCTGGCCCAGGCCGATCGACAGCGAGTCGCCGTCGCCCGACACGCCGATCATGATCAGGTCGCCGTTGGCGGCGTTGGCGCCGGTCGCCACCGCCGGCATGCGGCCGTGCACGCTGTTGAAGCCGTGCGCCTCGCGCAGGAAATACGCCGGCGTCTTCGACGAGCAGCCGATACCCGACAGCTTCGCGACCTTGTGCGGCGCGATGTCGAGCTCCCAGAAGGCGTGAATGATCGCGGCGGTGATCGAATCGTGGCCGCAGCCCGCGCAGAGGGTCGTGATCGCGCCCTCGTAGTCGCGCCGGGTCAGGCCGAGCGCGTTTTTCTTCAGCGACGGGTGATGGACTTTTGGTTTCGCGATGTAGCTCATGCCGCCTTCTCCAGCTTTGCCTTGACGCCGCTGATGACGTGATGCGCGCTCATCGGGAAGCCCGCGTAGTAGCGGACCGATTCCATCTTCTCGACGTGCACGCCCGTCTCCAGCATCAGCATGCTGCGCAGCTGCGCGTCGCGGTTTTGTTCGACGATGAAGGTGACGTCGTGCTGCTCGAGGAACTGCCGCACCTCGTCGCCGAAGGGAAAGCCGCGCACCCGCATGTAGTCGAGCGCGATGCCGTCTTTCGACAACAGGTCCATCGCTTCCACGCATGCGGCGTGACAGCCGCCGATGGTCAGCAGGCCCAGCTTGGCGCCCGGCGTGGTCTTGACCAGCGGCTGCGGCACGGCCCGCGTCGCGCCCTGGATCTTGCGCGCGATCCGATCGAGCACTTCCTGGTACTCGTCGGCGTCTTCGGTGTAGCCGCCGAACTTGTTGTGGCCGGAGCCGCGCGTAAAGTACGCGCCCTTGGGATGCACCCCGGGCAGCGAGCGTTGCGGAATGCCGTCGCCGTCGACGTCGAGATAGCGATAAAAGCTCTTCGCCTTCTCGAGCTCGGCCGCCGACAGCACCTTGCCGCGGTCGGGCTTATAGGAGTCGTCCCACGACAGCTTCGGCACCATCCAGTCGTTCATGCCGATGTCGAGGTCGCTGACGAGAAACACCGGGGTCTGGAAGCGCTCCGCCAGGTCGAACGCCTTGGCGGCCATCTCGAACGCTTCGGCCGGATCGGCCGGGTAGAGGCAGATGTGCCGGGTGTCGCCGTGCGACGCGTAGGCGCACATCATCAAGTCGCCCTGCTGCGTGCGCGTCGGCATGCCGGTTGACGGACCGGTGCGTTGCACGTCGACGATCACCGCGGGGACCTCGGCGTAGTACGCCAGTCCGATGAACTCGTTCATCAGCGAAATGCCGGGGCCCGCCGTGGGCGTGAACGCGCGCGCGCCGGCCCACGACGCGCCGACCACCATGCCGAGCGCAGCCAGCTCGTCTTCCGCCTGCAGAATGGCAAACTTCTTTTGCTTCGTAACCGGGTCGCGCCGGTACTTCATGCAGAAGCTCTTGAAGGCTTCCATCACCGACGTCGCCGGCGTAATGGGGTACCAGGCGCCCACCGTGGCGCCGGCGTAGACGGCGCCGAGGGCGGCGGCGGTGTTGCCGTCGATCAGGATGCTGTCTTTCGTCGCATCCATCTGTTCGAGATGGATCGGCAGCGGGCACGGGAAATGCGCACGCACGTAATCGAAGCCGAGCGCGATCGCCTTCTCGTTGGAGTCGAGCAGCGCCTTCTTGGCGGCGTACTTTTCCTTGGTGAGGGTGGCAATCACCTCGGTGTCCATCCCGATC
>JANOZI010001145.1:0-2287 GCA_031429375.1 Acidobacteriota bacterium
TCTTGACCTGACCCCAATCATCCCTCTGGTACACTGACCGTCTATGTCGTCTCCTGAAGAGATTCGCCCGGCGCGGATGTGGCGCCTCATGCCAACCGTCCTTCGGGTCTCGGCGGCCAGCGCGTTCTGGGCGGATGAGCAAGCCGCCCTCGAACAGGCCGAAGCGGCGGCCCAGATCGCCCGGCAGATCAAGTTCCGCCCCAAGAGCGTATTCTCGCTGTCGGTGGACCGGAAGGCCCGCCACCTCGCCAGCATCACGCAGATCTCGGACCTGCTGGCGGCGCGCCTGGTGATCTCGTATCACCTCGAGCACAAGCGGCCGATGATGGGGGCGTTTCTCGACGCCCTCGGCATCGCGCACGAAGACGGCCTCATCAAGGATGACACCCCGAAGACGCCCGACGCGGCGACGCTCGACGCCGCCGTGAAGACGCTCGTGGCGGCGTATCCGAAGGCCGAGGTCGCGCGGTATTTCTGGGCGCTGTTGTGGCAGGACCCCGACACCTGGGGCGGGCTCAAGGGCCGCCCGGAACTGGCGCTCGAGTAGCCCGTGCCGCCGTTCGACACACCCCTGTTCACCTGCGGCAATCGCCGCGAGCCCGGCCACCCCGGGGGCGTTGCAAATGTTTGACGCCTTCCTGACCGTCGACGGCCTGGTCGCGCTCGTCACGCTGACGGTGCTCGAGATCGTGCTCGGCATCGACAACGTGATTTTCATTTCGATCCTCGCCGGCAAGCTGCCCGAGCACCAACAGGCCCGCGCGCGCAAGTGGGGCTTGATGGCGGCGATGATCACGCGCATCCTGCTGCTCGCCTCGCTGGCGTGGATCATCCGCCTGACCCACCCGTTCTTCCACCTCGGCAGCCACCCGATTTCCGGGCGTGACCTGATCCTGATCGTGGGCGGATTGTTCCTGCTGTTCAAGTCGACGCGCGAGATTCACGAGAAGCTCGAAGGCGAAGAAGGCCACATGTCGGCGCGCGTCATGCCGTCGTTTGCCGCGGTGGTCGGGCAGATCATGGTGCTCGACATCGTGTTCTCGCTCGACTCGGTGATTACGGCCGTCGGCATGGCGGACGACCTGTCGGTGATGGTGGCGGCGGTCGTGCTCGCGGTCGCGGTGATGATGCTGGCGGCCGGCAGCGTCAGCGCGTTCGTCGAGCAGCATCCGACCGTGAAAGTGCTCGCACTCAGCTTCCTGTTGTTGATCGGCTGCTCGCTGATCGCCGACGGCTTCGGCGTGCACATCCCGAAGGGCTACATCTACTTTGCGATGGGCTTCTCGGTGTTCGTCGAGATGATCAACCTGCGGATGGCGAAGAAACGCCGGGCCAAGCCGGTCAAGCTGCACGAGCCTTACATCGAGTCTTGATCCAGTCGACGACCGCGTCCTGGATGGCGTCGTGCACCGGCGCCTGGTCGCGTCCGCTCGACTTGAGCACGCCGAACGAGTGATCGCCGCCCTCGATCGGCAACACCGTGATCGGCGGCGGCGGGGTGGCGCCGGCAATGGCGTCCTGCACTTCGTCGGGGCCGCCGAACGGATCCCGCGTTCCTTGCACGATCAA
Source organism: Acidobacteriota bacterium (assembly GCA_031429375.1). Classification (GTDB taxonomy): domain Bacteria; phylum Acidobacteriota; class Vicinamibacteria; order Vicinamibacterales; family UBA2999; genus 12-FULL-67-14b. Next base: position 1,570 of record JANOZI010001145.1, read on the forward strand.
CGCCGGCACCGTCAGCGCCCGCAGGTGCGTGACCCGATCGCCCGTCCGCCGGCTGCGCGGCGGCGCGAGCGGATAGCCGAGCGCGATCACGCCGGAGGGCAGCGGCGCCTCCGGCCACGTGTCGAGCGAGCTGGCGAGGTGGGTGGCAATCCGCCCGCCCATCGACTTGCCGCCGATGAACAGGTGGGAGGCGCGCACCTGGCGATGGGCCACCGCCCCGGCCACCGCGCGACGAAAGGCGTCTTCGAGCACGGCGGCGCGGTCGGGGGTCTTGCGGCGCTTTTCCATGTAAGGAAAGTTGAACGTGACCACGGTCACGCCGCGGCCGCTCAGTCCCTCGGCGTAGCTGCTCATGAACGGGTGAAAGTGGCCGGCGCCGGCGCCGTGCGCGAACACCAGCAGCGCGTCGATCGACCGTTCCGGCTCGGCGGCATACAGCGCGGCCGCTACGGTCGTGTTGGGGTCGCCGGGCAACTGGAATGCGACAGGACTCACGTTCTTCCCGTTATAGCATTCGGACCGCATTACGAAAAAGGGGACTCTCGTGAGCTGCGATCCTCGTTACCTGCAAAATTGTTGATACGCTCCGCTAGATGAGCGTTCACACGATTGCCGCGCAAACGCAGGGGCGCTACCTGGTCCATGCGCCCACGGATGAGGAGGCCGGCATGGTGTGCGGCTTTCACGGCTATAAAGAGAACGCCAACATTCACATGAG
>JANOZI010001146.1:0-1590 GCA_031429375.1 Acidobacteriota bacterium
GCAGCGCGCCGGCCTTGATGAGCGCCTCTTCGGCCTGCTTGCGCGCGGTGTTGTCGGTGCCAATCAGCAGGTAGCCGATGATCGCGTCCTGCGGGTCGCGCAGAGCGGTGACCGAGACCACGGCCGGAAACCGGCTGCCATCCTTGCGAAGCTTGGTCAGCTCGTAGATGTCCTCGATGCCGCGCGCGGCCTTGAACACCATGGCTTCAAACCCGGGCGCAATGGTAGTGCCGAACTCCAGGCTCAGCGCCGCGGCGCGCACGATCAGCTCACCGGGATCGTGCAGTTCGGCCGCGGTAATGCAGTTCAAGACTTCCGCGGCCGTATAGCCGAGCATCCGCTCGGCGCCGACGTTGAAAATCTGGATGACGCCCCGCGTGTCGGTCGCGATGCTCGAAAAGTTGGCGCTGTTGAAGATCGCACGCTGCAGGGCGCCGGCTTTGAGCAGCTCGTCTTCGGCCCGCCTGCGCGCGGTGTTGTCGGTGCCGATCAGCAGGTAGCCGATGATGGCTTCGTCTTCGTCGCGCAGCGCCGTCACGGAGACGACGGCTGGAAAGTGGCTGCCGTCCTTGCGGATGTAGGTGAGCTCGTAGATGTCTTCGATGCCGCGCGACGCCTTGAAAACCAACGCCTCGAAACCCGGGGTGATCGGCGTGCCCAGCTCGGTGCTGAGCGCCGCGGCGCGCGCGATGAGCTCCTGCGGATCGGACAGGTCGGCCGGCGTGACCTTGTTCACCACGTCGGCGGCCGCGTAGCCCAGCATCCGCTCGGCGCCGACGTTGAAGATCTGGATGACGCCCCTGGCGTCGGTGGCGATGCTCGAGAAGTTTGCGCTGTTGAAGATGGCGCTCTGCAAGGCGCCGGTTTTCAGCAAGGCTTCGGCATGCCTGACGTCAGCCGCCGAGGTTGCGCCCGGAAGGGCGGGGGCCATGCTTCGTAGTGTCTGCCCTTAGTCGTCTGGTAGCTGTACCATTTGACACAGCGGACTACACCACTCACCCACCCGACAACGTCAACGTTCGTAGCGGGTTACGGTGGCGCGAGGCCGTCGGTCCAGGCGCCGCCACTGAATGCGAGAGCCGCGGCGCCCCCACTCACTCAATGGCCGCGAGCGCGGTGCGAATCTCGGCGATGTGCGCCGCCCTGATGACCACACCGGGCGCCAGGCTCGGGGGAGGGTCTGTGCCGTAGATCGGCGGCGTCAGTCCGGCCTGCACGTAGGCTTCGCGCAGCGCCGTGCGCAAGTCGATGATGTGCTGGGCGCGAATGAAAAACGCGTTCGGGCCCAGCGACGGGTCGGTCCACGCGTAGGTGGCCAGCCCTTTCGCGATCCGCACCGCATCGATTCTGATCCGCAGCTCGGTGACGTGAACGGCCTTCACGATCGTGAGTCCCGCCGTTAATGGCTCGTCGGTAAACTGCACTTCATAAGCACCGATGTCGTACCGCACGCCTCGCGGACGCGCCAGGCCGCGCTGGTCGGTTGGAGGCGCGCTGTTCGGCGCGCCGAACACGACACCATCAATCGCCGGACTGCCTGGGAGAAGAGCAAAGGTCTGGGCGCGCTGGCGAACAACGGCGGGCGCACCC
>JANOZI010001147.1:0-1778 GCA_031429375.1 Acidobacteriota bacterium
GAGGTGGGATACCCGAGCAGGAAATCGGCGAACGCATTGCCGGTAAATTGGCCGGTGTAGGTAAAGGCGCCGCGAGCATTGTCTGGCTGCTCCGGCCGCAGTTGCAAGTGGAAATAGTAGGCGCCGAGTTTCAGCCGATGGCTGCCGCGATCGATCGTGACGTTGTCGTACAGCTCGACGTGCTGGTTCGCGCGCGTGGTGAAGATCGTCGGGTCACCCATCGTGCTGTACAAACCGCCCGTGGCGATCTGCGGAAAGCCCACATCCCGCGGGTCGGTGGTCACGCCGAGCAAGCCGACCTGGCTCGCAAAGGTGTTGCCGCGATTCACGCTCAGTTGCCCGCCGCTGACGCGCATCCAGCCGCCGCGCAATTCGTTCAACCACGAGCTCCCGAACACCCGCGTGTGGCTCGCCACCACGTTGCGGGTCGTCGTGGTCAAGGTTCGTCCGAACCCAGGGGTCAGCGCTTCCTGGAGCACGCTGGTGCCGAACGGCTGCAACTCGTCGGCATCGAAGGTGCTGACGCGAGCGAACACCTGGTCGGCATCGGTCAGGCGGTGGTCGACGCGCGCGCTGAACTGATCGAGCGCCCGGGTCGATTCCTCCACGGACGCGAGATTCTGGACCGGGGCACTGGAGGTTGGCAGCGGCACGTTGCCCAGGAACGCCGACGCAATCGGATCGATGCGGTTGGCCGGAATCGCGTTGTTCGCGAAGGGCGCGCAGACGCCCGTTGCCGGAATGGTCAGCGGGTCGCAAATGGCATTGAGCCCGGCGAAATTGCCGGCGCGGACCGCGGCGCTGGGAACCGAGAAGGTGCGCGTCAGCGATCGGCGCATTCGCGTACGTTCGTAGCTGCCGAAAAAGAATGAGCGGTTTCGCGCGAGCGGCCCGCCGAGCGCGCCCCCGTACTGGTTTTGGCGCAGCTCAGGCTTCGGCTGGCCCTCGGGGTGGAAGTAGTTCCGCGCGTCCAGTGCCTCGTTGCGATGGAACTCGAAGACGCTGCCGCGAAAAGCGTTCGAACCGGCTTTGGTCGAGACGTTGATCAGCGCCGACGCCTTGCCGCCGAACTCGGCCGGGTACATGGACTTCTGGATCTTGAATTCCTCGACCGAGTCGATCGACGGATTGATGACGAGATTGTTGAAGAGCTCGTCGGTGACCTTCGTCCCGTCCAGCAGATAGATGTTGTGACCCGAGCGCTGGCCACCGACATTGGGGAGGGGTCCAGCTTGTTGCAGCGCTTCGCCACGGGTCCCGCCGGGCGGCAGCACCACGGCGTCGCTCAACTGTGCCAGCGCCATGAACTGGCGTCCGTTGATCGGCAGCTGCAGGATCTCGCGGTTCTCGATGACGTCGCTGATCTCGGCCGAGCCGCTTTGCAGGATCGGCACGTGGGGCTGGACGACGACTTGTTCAGTGAGTCCCTGCACCGCCAGGGTGAACTCGAGGCTGAGCGTGCGTCCGATGGTCACGGTGACCCCGGCTCGGGTCTGCGGTTCGAACCCGCTCAGCGATGCGCTGATGTCCCATTGCCCGGCCCGAAGGGCCGGTAGGTAGAAGCGTCCGTCGGCGCCGGCGCTGCGCTCGACGACGGTGCCGCTGGCAGGATGCCTGGCGGTAATGATCACGCCCGACAGGACGCCGCCCGATGCATCGATGACCACGCCGGCAATTTCACCGGTATTGGTCTGCGCGAAGGCCGGGGCGGTCTCCACGACAAGAACCAGGGCCGCTAGGAGCCACATCATGCGATCTCACTACGCCCGATGCTCGGC
>JANOZI010001148.1:0-4155 GCA_031429375.1 Acidobacteriota bacterium
TGCACGTCGATGACGATCAAGGGCTACGCGGCGCGGAAAGGCTGGGTGGTCCGGCGCGTGGCGGTCCGCTTGACCGGCGCTTCGGTGGACGGCGCGTACGTCATCAACCGCCATCTCACTATCGCGGGCGACCTCGAGGGCGATCAGCGTCAGAAGCTGATCGAAGTTGCCGACAAATGCCCGATCCATCGCACGCTGACCGGCCAGGTGGTCATCAATACGACGGAGGGAAGCGCATGAATGAGGACATCATCAAGCGCTATCGCAACGGTGACGTCACCGTGATTTGGCAGCCGTCGCTCTGCGTCCATTCGACCATCTGCTTCAGAGGGCTGCCGCAGGTCTTCGACCCACGGCGCCGGCCCTGGGTCGTGCTTGAAGGGACCGACACCGAAACCATTGTTCGGCAGGTCGAGGAGTGCCCGTCTGGCGCGCTGTCGTACGAGCGGAACCTTCGTGGGGAACCTTAGTGAGGAACCCCCGTGAGGAACCTCCGTAAGGAACCCCCGTGAAGAACCTCCGTGAGGAACCTCGTGAGGAACCCTCGTCCCGAACCCTTGTGAGGCGGGTTGCGGTCGGGTTGGCGCTCTTGGCGATGTGCGAAAGGGCACAATCCGCACCCTAGGCACCAACCTATTGGCACCCTAGGCACCTTAGGCACCCTGGGCACCCTATTTTTGTCGGCATCTCGTTTGCTCTATCCGGTAACAGAGCGAATGATATGACTGCATTCTTTTCACTCCGCAACGTCCTCCGCCTCCTGCTCATGGTCGTGCTTGTTGGGGCCGGAGCCGCGCTGTTTGCCGTTTGGCAGATTCACCGGGACGTTGACGCGGTCAGCCACCGCTTCACCCTGGACGCCGGTCCTCAGTCGACGGTCATCTTCGACTCGAAGGATCGACCTATTTCGGCGCTGTATCGTGAACACCGCATTCCGGTTACCCTCGAGGAAATTTCCGGAAACCTCGTGAATGCGGTGCTCGTGACCGAAGACCGCCGCTTTTACAAGCACAACGGTATCGACTTCCGGCGCATCGGCGGGTCAATGGTCGCCAACCTGCGGCAAGGCCGCATTGTCGAGGGTGGCAGCACCATTACTCAACAGTTCGTGCGCGGCGCATTCCTCGATCGCTCCAGGACTTACAGCCGCAAGGTCCGCGAAGCGTGGCTGGCGACTGAGTTAGAGACACGCTACGGCAAGAGCGCGATCCTCCAGGCCTACCTCAACCGCGTCTATCTCGGCGACGGCTACTACGGCGTTGAGGCGGCGTCGCGCGGTTATTTCGGCAAGCCGGCATCCGAGTTGAGCGCCACCGAAGGCGCCACACTGGCGGCGTTGATCAACCGCCCGTCGGGCTACGGTTTGCGCCGCACGCCGGCCCGGGTCCGCGAGCGCCGCGACTGGGTGCTGCGCGAGATGTTGCAAGAGGGACTGATCGAACCGAGCGTCTATGCCAGCAGCGTCGTGGTGCCCGTGGCCGCGACCCTGTCGTCGTCAGAGACGCGCATGGCGCAAGACCCGGCCAAGGCGAACGAGGGTCCCTACTTCGTGCAAACCGTCACCGAAATGCTCTACGACCGGTTTGGTACCGAGAAAGTGCTGACCGGCGGCTTGCGCGTTTACACCACGCTCGATTCAGAAGTGCAACGTTTCGCCGAACAGGCCGTGATGAAGCGCCTCGCCGAGCTCGACAAGCGGCGCGTTCAAGGCGAGCCACTGCAGGCGGCGCTCGTGGCCATTGAACCCTCGACCGGATACGTCCGCGCGATGGTTGGCGGCCGCAACTTCGTCGAAAGCCCGTTCAACCGCGCGACCGACGCGAAGCGGCAGCCTGGCTCCGCCTTTAAACCGTTTGTCTTCGCGGCAGCCCTCGAAGCCGGGTATTCGCCTGGCACGACCATCGACGGCTTACAGAGCTCGGTCGCCTCGTACCAAGGCGCGTATTTGCCTGGCGGCGAGCACGAGTCGGAATCGACCACGCTGCGCTCGGCGCTGGTGCATTCGAGCAATCGCGCCGCGGTCCATCTGCTGCAGCGCGTCGGGCTGCGGCCGACGATCGACCTGGCGGCCCGCATGGGTCTCGACTCGATGCCCGCCGTGCCGTCGCTGGCGCTTGGCACTGGCGAGGTCAGCCTGCTCAATCTGACCTCGGCATACACCGTGTTCGCGAATGGCGGCATTCTGCAGTCGCCCACGTTCATCCGCCGCGTGGAAGACGCTGACGGGCGCGTGCTGTATCGCGCCGAGTCGGACGGCCACCGCGTGTTGAGCGAAACCACGGCGTTCCTGATGGCGTCGATGCTGGCCGATGTGGTGGACCATGGCACGGGCTACAGCGCCCGCACCGCCGGGTTCCGCCTGCCGGCCGGCGGCAAGACCGGCTCGACCGACGATCATAACGACGCGTGGTTTGTCGGCTTCACCCCGAATCTCGCGGCCGGCGTGTGGATGGGGTTCGACCGCCCGCAACAGATTATGCGCCGCGGCTTCGCCAGCGTGGTGGCGGTGCCGGCCTGGGCAGGCTTCATGAAAGACGCCACGACCGACAACAAACCCGACTGGATTACCGCGCCTGCCGGCATCACGCACATCCGCCGCTGCAAGGAATCGGGCGGACTGGCCACCGAGTACTGCGAGTTGTACGGCGAGGTCTACGGCGACATGGTCGGCATCGGGCGCTCGCCGGAGCCGTGCCCGCTGCACACCGCGACGGGCGTCGTTGCGCCGGCCGCCACGATGGCGAGCATTCCGCCACAGGCGAGCATTCCGCCACAATAGTTACGGGGGCGCACTGACAGTGCGCCCCCTCCAGCCATAACTAAATCTGCTGGATGTTGATATCTGGGTGATGTCCAGATATCGTTATGCCGTCATATATACGCAATACTTTCGAAGGCGGCCTTCATGCAGGTAATCCCGGTTACGGCCGTCCACCGTGGCTTCGGGCAGACATCCCGACGCGATTCGTGGTGGGCAGCTCCTCTCGCAGTATTTCTCGGACTCTCAGCATTCATCGGCTACGCGACCTGGGCGGCATTCCAGGGCGAGCACTACCATTTCGGACCGTACCTCTCGCCGTTCTATGCCCCGGAACTGTGGGGTGATTCGCCGCATGCGTGGTTCGGTCCCAAACCCGCTTGGTGGCCGGGGCTGCTGCCGTTTTCACCGGCACTCTTGATCCTCCCGTTCCCCGGCGGCTTTCGTTTCACCTGTTATTACTACCGCGGGGCCTACTACAAGTCGTTCTGGGCCGACCCGCCATCCTGCGCGGTGGGCGAGCCTCGCAAGGGCTATCTCGGCGAGAATTCCTTCCCGCTGATCATGCAGAACGTCCACCGCTACTTCCTGTATGCGGCGATCGCGTTCCTATTCATGTTGTCGTGGGACGTGTGGAAGGCGATGTGGTTTGCCGATCCGGCCACTGGCCAGGAACATTTCGGCATCGGCGTCGGCACGATCGTGTTGCTCGTGAACGTCGTGCTGCTCAGCTGCTACACGCTCGGCTGCCACTCGCTGCGGCACCTCGTCGGCGGCCGCAAGGACGAGATCTCGAAGTCACCCGTCAGCAACGCCTGCTATTCGTGCTCGAGCAACTTGAACAATCGCCATCAGCTGTTCGCGTGGTGCAGCCTGTTCTCGGTGATGTTTGCCGATGTCTACGTCCGCCTGTGCTCGATGGGCATCTGGACTGATCTGAGGATTCTGTAAATGGCCGCCCATGCGACGTATTCCTACGACGTCCTGGTGATCGGGGCGGGCGGCGCCGGGCTGCGTGCGGCGATCGAAGCGGCGGGCGGCGGCGTCACCGTCGGCCTCATCTGCAAATCGCTGCTGGGTAAAGCGCACACGGTGATGGCCGAAGGCGGGATGGCCGCGGCCATGGCCCATAACGACGACCGCGATAGTTGGAAGGTCCATTTCGCCGACACCATGCGCGGCGGCCAGTACCTGAACAACTGGCGCATGGCGGAAATCCACGCGAAGGAAGCGCCCGATCGCGTCCGCGAGCTCGAAGCCTGGGGCGCGGTCTTCGACCGCACGCCGGATGGCCGCATCAACCAGCGCAATTTCGGCGGCCACCGCTATCCGCGGCTGGCGCACGTCGGCGATCGCACCGGCCTCGAGATGATCCGCACGCTCCAGGACCACGCGGT
>JANOZI010001149.1:0-1918 GCA_031429375.1 Acidobacteriota bacterium
CTTCTCACCATCGCCGTCATAGACATAGGTGAAAGGGACGACGAAAGAAATCCACAAGCGCCCGGCCGGATCGACGGCCGCCGTCCGAATCGTCGGTGCGACCAGCGGCACCTCGCCCCCGCTGCTCTCACGCCGCGGCCAGCGGTTGGGAATCGCGGCGACGACAGGATCGATTTCGCGACCCTGGATGGCGCGTTCGTAGACCAGCTCACCACCGGCGTCGTATTTGCGAAACGCCGGCGGGCCCGCCATGAAGACGAAATAGAAGCCGCCCTTCGGGTCGGGAATCGGAATGCCGGCATTCATCGCGAGGTGCAGGTCGCGGTCGCTCTCGTGACCGGTGGAGCGGAGCTGCCCGACCGATCGAATCGGCGTGCCGGCGAGGCCGAACTCGCTCAACAGCCAACCCGATTCCGGGTGGCTCATCACCAGCGTCCGGCCGGTGAAGGTGAGCGTGCCCACGCCGTTCAGCGACAGCGAGCCGAGCACGATTCGTGACGCGCCGCGGCCGGGCAGCAGGAACCCGCCCGTGCGCACACCGGTGGCGTCGAACAACTGGATGCGCTCGCGCCCGTTCGGCGCGTCGGCCACCGCGAAGCTGCCGTTGGCGGCGACGTCAAACGCGCTCGGCTCGATCACCCGGCCGTCTTCCGCGCCAATCTGCACCAGCTTGCGGCTGGCCGCGCCGCTTTCGCCGACGCTGTAAACCGTGTGGCCGCGCCGATCGAACACGAAGTAGTCGCCGATCGCCGTTTGCTTGAATCCGATCGGCTCCCGAAACAAACCTACGACGGCCGGCGGTAATGAGCCGACGGCCTTCAGGACGTCGACGCGCCCCGGTGAAACACGAACGGCGGCCTGGTTTCCCAGAGCCGCCGTTGCAAGGCACGTTAGAGCGATGGCGGCGAAGCTAGTACTCCGCAAGATTCTTGATCGCCGCCAGTACGTCGGCAGCCTGCGGGAGGATCTCTTCCTCCAGATTCGGACTGTACGCCACCGGGCAGTCCATGGCCGCGACGCGCTTGACCGGCGCATCGAGGAACTCGAACAGCTCGTCGCTGATGCGCGCGGCGATCTCGGCGCCGAAGCCGGCGGTCAGCTGATCCTCGTGCGCGATGATGGCGCGGTTGGTTCGCTTGACGAGCGCCGCAATGCCGGCCCAGTCGTACGGAATGATGGTGCGCAGGTCGAATACCGCCACGCTGATGCCGTCTTTTTCGGCCTGCTGCGCCGCCAGGATCGAGCGCTGCACCAGCGCGCCCCACGTCAGCACGACCATGTCGGTGCCGTCGCGGCGCAGGGCGCCCTTGCCCATCGGGATCATGAAGTCCGCGCCCGGATAGGTGCCCTTGTTGTAGGTCTGCCGGTAAAGATGCTTGTGTTCGAGATACAGCACCGGGTCGTCGCAGCGGATCGAGGTGCGCAGCAAGCCGGCCGCGTCGATCGCGTTACTCGGGAACACGATCCGTACGCCGGGGCAGTGCGCGAAAATGCTGACGCCCGACTGGCTGTGGTACGGCGCGCCGCCACGCAGGTAGCCGCCGATCGGCACGCGCACCACCATCGGGCACGACCAGTTGTTGCCCGAGCGATAGCGCAGCATCGACATCTCGTCCTTCAGCTGCATCATCGCGGGCCAGATGTAATCGAAGAACTGGATCTCGACAACCGGCTTGATGCCGCGAGTCGCCATGCCGACCGCGCGTCCGACGATGTTGGCTTCGGCGAGCGGCGAGTTGAAGACGCGATCCGCGCCGTACGCCTTCTGCAGGCCGTGGGTGACCTTGAACACGCCGCCCTTGCCGGGCACGTGGGCGAGTGCCGACACCTTGCTCGCATCGGCGACGTCTTCGCCGAACACGACAATGCGCGGGTTCTTCGCCATCTCGTCCTTGAGGGTGCGGTTGATCGCCGCCAC
>JANOZI010001150.1:0-3306 GCA_031429375.1 Acidobacteriota bacterium
CGGATTTCGTCGGCTGAGGAAGTCGGCTATCAGGTGACCACGCCGCGCAAGCTGCAGACCGACAAGGTCTCGAGCGAGATCATGGAGCTTGTCCCGGACGGCAAGGGTGCGATCGTGTGGGACGAGAAGTCAAAGGACAAGGTGCCGAAGTAGCCGTGAAACTCATCATCCAGCCCGACGCCGGCGTCTTGCCGGTCGTCGAGGCCATCAAGAAAGCGAAGAAGACGATCGATGTCGTCATCTTCCGTTTTGACCTCAACGTCGTCGAGAAGGCGTTGGCCGACGCCGTTCAACGCGGCGTCATGGTGCGGGCGCTGATTGCGCACACCAATCGCGGCGGCGAGTCGAAGCTGCGCAAGCTCGAGCAACGCATGCTCAAGGCCGGGCTCAACGTGTCACGCACCGCCGACGACCTGCTGCGCTATCACGCCAAGTTCATGATCTGCGACGGCATGCTGCACCTGCTTGGTTTCAATTTCACCAAGCTCGACGTCGTCAAGAGCCGCAGCTTTGCCATCTCCACGAGAGATCGAAAGGCCGTGCAGGAAGCCGCCAAGGTGTTCGAAGCCGACCTGACGCGCCAGCCGTATGTGCCGGCGAAGTCGCATCTGGCGGTCAGCCCCGAAACCTCCCGCGCCCGGCTCGCCGATTTCATCAAGGGCGCCCGCAAGGAGCTGGCCATCTACGACGAAAAGGTCACTGACCTCACGATGATCAAGCTGCTGAAGGAGCGCGTCACCAAGGGCGTCACGATCCGGGTCATCGGCTCGGTCAAGGGCAAGCACGACGGCATCGAAGAGTACAAGCTGGCGCCGATGCGCCAGCACGTGCGCGCGATCGTACGGGACGGCACGCACGTGTTTGTCGGCAGTCAGAGCCTGGCCAAGAGCGAGCTGGAAAAACGGCGTGAGGTCGGTTTGATCATCCACAACCCGGTCGTGGCGCGTCAGCTGTTGCAGGTGTTCGAGGCCGACTGGAAAGAGTCGGCGCCCAAGAGCAGCAAGGACAGCACGGACGAGAAGAAAGACAAAGACGAGAAGGCGAGCGCCGCGTAGAGCCGGCCTGCCTCAGTGGTACCGTGTTTCCTCGTGGATGATCCTGGCCGTGCTGGGCGCCGCCTCGATGAACTGGAGCCACGTGTGCTTGACCTTCGGCAGCGGCTTCTCGACAATCCCGCCACACGACATCGCGCCATTGGCCGGCTGCGTGACCCAGACGCGCTTGACCTTGATCGCGAGGCCGAACCCCGGCACGCGCAGGGTGAAGTAGGGCGGCAGCGCCGCCGTTTGCACCTCGCACACTTCAAGGCGCACGCCTTCGGGGCTGACGTCCATGACCTTCGCCGCAACGCCGTCGATCGTTGACATCAGCTTCGGCACGAACTTGCGCGGCGATCGCCGGGCCGGCCTTCCCTCGGCGAACGCGAGCGCCACCAGCAGCAGGAAATTCTCGTGGGTGACGGGCCGCTCGATCCAGGTTGCATCGCGCGGCACGGCTTCGGGCCCGGTGCCCGGCGCGCCCACCAAAAGCAAGGGCCGGTTCGGCCCCAGCACCCGGACGACGCGCGCCAGCTCGGCAGCCGGGACGAAGCGGACATCGGCGATCAGCGCTTCGATCGGCCGCACGGTCAGGTGGACGCCCACGGAGTCGAGATCGAGCATTGGAACCGGGTCGTAGCCGGCCGCAGTAAGCCACTCGGTGAATGCGGCGCGTTCGCCGGCAATTGGGCAGGCGACGCCGACGCGTACTTTTGTGGACATGCTTGTCACGACAGGCTGCAAGCGGGGTGCCGGGGTGTATCACGGGATTTCCCACGGCGGTTCTCACCACGGCGCTCAGCGATGGTTCGTGTTGATACGGTTCTGCATGCGTCAATTCAGAATCGTCTGAGAAATTCCGTGCAGAACCCTCGTGCAGAACCCTCGTGAGGAACCCTCGTGAGGAACCCTCGTGAAGAACCTATCTCATGCGTTGTAGATCTGCTTCAGCAGCGATGAATCCAAACGCATTCCAGCCGCCGCCCGAGGTGACCTTCTCGAACACCTCGCGCGCCTTTCTCATGTCGCCGGTCACGTAGTAATAGTTACCAACGCCGTACCCCTGCGTGGCGATGGTCGTGTCGTCGGCCACGGCGGTGTCGAGCAGCGCCTCGGGTTTATCGAGGCCCTTGTACATCAGCAACCGGCGGTGATACGACGCGTTCTCGAGAATATCCATCGTCAGCGTGATCCGCTCCAGCACGTGTGCCGCGTCGGACTTGCGATTGAGCCGCATCAACGTCATCCACATCCAGTCGCTCGTCGCGGCCACTGAATCGTCGTTGTTCGACACTTTCATGCACTCGACATAGGCGTCGTACGCCCTGGCATAGTTGCCTTGCAGGTAGCGGGCGAGTCCGAGGTGATACCAGGTGTTGAAGTGCAGCGTGCTGCGCGGCTTGCCGGCCGGATTCGGCGCGCCGTCCGGCTCGATCTCGTCCGGCTGGCCTTTGAAGAGCTGCGCCGCTTTTTCGAAGTCGGCCTCGGCCTTCGCAAACTGCCGAATCGTGAGGTAGCGATGGCCGCGATGCCGGTAGAACCTGGGATTGCCGGGATGCTGCGCGATGCCCTTACTGAACATCGCAATCGCATCGTTGAAGCGCCAGAGGTATCCCAACCGGCGCCCGACCCAGATCATTGCCTCGGCATCGTCCGGCCGCGCGGCGAGATCTTTCTCGGCCTGCTCGAGGTCGGCGCCGAGTTTCTGCTGGTTCTGAAGCACGGCGGGCCGATAGAGGGGCTTGCCGGTCAACGACATGGCCTCGGGTTTCGCGGCGCCCTGTTCGGCGCGAGGCACGGCGAACGTGAGGCTCAATGCGCAAAGTACCAACGCGAGTCGCTTCATGAACGGTCTCCTGATGTCGCTTCGGTTTCTTCGGGATCCAGCAGCCCGCCCTGGACCGGGACTTCGAGCTTGCGCGCCACCGTCTCGAGCGGATCGATCAGCGGGACTTCCTTTGCGCTGCCCGCGCCTAGCTCGCGGAAGCGCCGCGCCTTGATCAGCACGTTGCTTTCAAACGACCCGACCAGTTTGTTGAACGTGCCGAATGTGCCATCCATCCTGCGGCGCAGATCCTCCAGGTGCTCCGCCATCGTCGCCACGCTTTCGTGCAGCGCGCGGCCGAGCCGGCTGATCTCTTCGGCGTTGATCGTCAGCCGCTCCTGCTTCCAGCCGAAGGCCGCGGCCCGCAGCAAGGCAATCAGGGTCAGCGGGCTCGCGATGATGACGTTCTGCTTGACGCCGAAGTCGATAAGCAGCGCGTCCTGT
>JANOZI010001151.1:0-2192 GCA_031429375.1 Acidobacteriota bacterium
CCAAAGGCGAACATCACGCCGGCTTGCGCCAGCTCGCCGGCCGCACGGTAGGTCGCGGCGTGATGGAAGTCTTCGCGGGTCGGCAGCGTCAGCACCGATCCGAGTATCACCGGGATGTTCTTCTCCTTCAGCAGCGGCGCCACGAGCGGCGACTCGAGGCCGCCGGTGATGACGATCTTGACGCCGGCGCGGTCGGCAATTGCAATCGCGTCGCGGATGTCGCGCTCGTTGCTGGCGGCGACAAACAGCGGCTGCGTGCCGTCGGCGATCGGCGCCAGGGCCGCGAGCGTCCAGTCGGTTTGCCGGCTTGCGGCGGGCAGCTTCCCATAGCCGCGCGCCCGCGCAATCCAATCCTCGACGCGCTGCAGCCGCGCATCGCGCTCTTTCTTGAGATCCTCGAACTTGCGCGCGGCGTCCGGGCTGCCGCCGCCCCCGCCGCCTCCGCCGCGCACGATTGGCGGAAACTGGAAGCTGACCCCGGCCACCGGCCTGAGCGTGGCTTCTTCCCACGTCCAGCCGTCGAGGTTCATCACCGCGACCTGTCCGCCCAGCAACCCGCCGGACGGAATCACGGCGGCGGTCGTGACGCCGTTGACCCGCGCCACGGGAATGGCGTCGCTATCCGCCTGGTAGGCGACCTGCGCCTTGATCGCGGCATTGATTTCCAGCATCTCGCTGCTGTCGTCGAACCCGCGCGGACCGGGCTCGTTCAATCCGATCGTCGTGCGGGCGTCGATGAAGCCCGGATAGACCTCGCTGCCCTTCGCGTCGATCACCGTGGCCCCGGCCGGCACCGTGACGTTGGCGCCGACCGCTTCGATCCGGTTGCCCCGAATGACGATCGTGCCCCGCTCGATCGCGGGACCGCTGATCGGAAAAATCCGCGCGTTGGTGATCGCCGTGGCAGGACCGGATGCAGGTTGGAAGGCGGCGACTGCTGACACGCTTGCGCTCTGCGTACTCCGCGCCCTTTGCGTCATCGGCTGCGGCCCCGATGATGGCTCGTCCATCTGTGTCATTTGCGGCCCGGATGCAGAGTCGTCTCTCTGCGGCTGCGGCGTCTGCGGCGCCGTCGTCGGGCCGCGTCCCTCGGCGGCCGACAGCGTCGTCTTCTCGTTGCGCGAGTCGGTCATCCGCCGCTCTTCGGCAAGCCGATCGTAGTACTGCTGGCCGTCGATGTAGACGCGATCGACGATGGCGTAGGTGCTGAGCGGGTGCTTGTTCCAGATCACGACGTCGGCGTCTTTGCCGACCTCCAGCGAGCCGACGCGGGCGTCGATCTTCAACTGCTTCGCGGGGTTGATCGTGACGAACGACAACGCCTCGTCTTCGCTCAGCCCGCCCCAGTGCATCGACTTGGCGGCTTCGGTGTTGAGGCGCCGCGAGTGTTCCGCGCTGTCGGAGTTGATCGAGACCAGCACGCCCCGCTTGTGCATGATTGCGGCGTTGTACGGAATCGCGTCTTCGGCTTCGATCTTGTACGCCCACCAGTCGGAGAACGTCGACCCGCCGGCGCCATGCCTGGCCATCTCGTCGGCGACCTTGTAGCCTTCGAGGATGTGCTGGAAGGTCGCGACCTTGAAGCCCATCTCTTCGGCGAGCCGCATCAGCATCAGCGTCTCGTCGGCGCGATACGTATGCGTGTGGACCAGGCGCTTGCCCTCGAGGATCTCGACCAGCGGCTCGAGCTGCAAGTCACGGCGCGGCCTCGCCGCGTCCTCTCCGGCTTTTTTCCGCCGGTCGTAATCCTGCCACTCTTTCTGGTACGCCTTGGCGCGGCTGAAGGCGTCGCGGATGACGAACTCCACGCCGGGCCGTGTCACCGGGTAACGGCGCGGCCCGGTCTGCCCGAACTGGCGCATGTCTTTCGGGTTTTCGCCGAGCGCGAACTTGATCCCGGCCGTCGCGCCTTCGAACACCAGGCCCGCGGCGTCCTTGCCCCATCGCATCTTGATCACCTGGTTCTTGCCGCCGATCGGGTTGGCGCTGCCGTGCAGGATGTTGGCCACCGTCAATCCGCCGGCCAGGTCGCGATAGATGTTGATGTCGGTCGGGTCGAGCACGTCCTCGATGCCGGTCATCGAGCTCACCGTCGTGCCGCCCTCGTTAATCGAGTCCGCGGCCACGTGCGAGTGCGCGTCGATGATGCCGGGCGTGACGAAGCGGCCCTTGGCGTCGACGACGTCCGCACC
>JANOZI010001152.1:0-1956 GCA_031429375.1 Acidobacteriota bacterium
CGAGCGGTCACGAGATGGTCACCCGTGATCATCACCGTCGTGATGCCGGCGGCCCGTGCGGCTGCCACCGCTGCAATGGCCTCGGGGCGCGGCGGGTCAGCGATGCCAATCAACCCGAGCAACGTCGCTCGAGTCGCCGGGCCCGCGGGCGCGACCGCGACCGCGAGGACGCGAAGCCCGCGCTCCGCCATCTGCGCGTTGGCTTCCGTCGCCCCATCTACGCCTGACCCGCAGAGCGGCAGCACACTCTCAACGGCGCCCTTGATGTAGACGCTGCCGTCAGCGCGTTCGATCGACATCCGCTTTTGTACCGAATCGAAAGGCACGACGGTGACGCGATGCCTGGTGGTCTCGATTTCCTGACGGTGAATTCCGCGTTCGGCCGCCGCGATCAGGATCGCCAGCTCGGTGGGGTCCCCCACGCCGGCGCGGTCGTCGGCCCCGAGCTCAGCGTCGGAGCAGGCCGCACCGGCGAACAAGACCCTGGTTTCGTCAGGACCCCAGAGCTCGCGCACGCGCATGACACCGGTGGTCAATGTGCCGGTCTTGTCGGTGCAGATCACCGTGGCGCAGCCAAGCGTCTCGACCGCCGGCAACCGTCGGACGAGTACATGGCGCGCCGCCATGCGCTGCACTCCGACGGCGAGTGCGATCGTAACGACCGCCGGCAGCCCTTCGGGCACGGCCGCAATCGCCAGCGAGACGGCCGCCATGAACACCTGCATCAGCGGCCAGCCGCGTACCCACCCGGCCACGGCGACCACGGCCACGATGCCACCGCAGATATACAACAGGGTCTGACTGACGCGCGCGAGACGCCGCTGCAGGGGCGTCGCGGTCTCCTCTGCCGTCGCCAGGAGGTGGGCGATCTTGCCCAGCTCAGTCTGCATCCCGGTGGCGACGACCTCGGCGACGCCGGTGCCGGTCGCGACGGAGGTCCCCATGAACACGAAGTCATGGCGATCGGCGAGGGGCGTGTCAGGCGCTGTGGCCACCGTGCCCTTCTCGACGGGGGTGCTTTCGCCCGTCAAGGGGGCTTCATTCGTGGTCAGGGCATGCGCGGTGAGCAAGCGCGCGTCAGCGGCGGCGACGTCGCCCGCTTCGAGCACCAGCTGATCGCCCGGAACGATAGTGTTGGCCGCCACCATGACACCGTGACCGTCACGCATGACCCGCGCCTGCGGCGCCGTCATCGAGCGCAGCGCCATCACGGCCCGCTCTGCCCGGTATTCCTGGAAGAACCCGATTCCGGCGTTGACGATCACGATCGCGCCGATCGCGATCGCATCGACCAGCTCGCCGAGAGACGCCGACAGCACGCTCGCGCCGAGAAGAAGCCAGATGACGGGGCTCGTAAACTGGCGGGCCAGCAGCGTGACAGAAGGGTTGCTCTCCTCGCGACGGATTTCGTTCGGGCCGAACTCGGCGAGCCGCCGCTGTGCTTCGGTGGAGGACAACCCGGCGTTCATGCCGCGCCCGGCGACGGCTCAAGCACGAGATCGGCCTGCACGAGCGGCACCGCCCCGATCGCGACATGCACCTGGTGGCGGCGCCACATCGCGTAGGCGGCCGGCAGCACCAGCAGCGTCAGCAACATGCACGACCATAAACCACCGACCACCGGCGCCGCCGTTCTCGCCGACACATCCGCGCCAACCCCGGCTTCCCACAACAGCGGCAGCAGTCCCAGCACCGTCGTCGCCACCGTCATCACCAGCGGGCGGACGCGGGCAGCGGCGCCCTCGACGACAGCGGCATCCACGTCCTCGGGTTTCTGAATGCGGCCCTCACGCTGATAGCGCGTGAACGCTTCGTCCAGGTAGACCACCATCACGATGCCCGTTTCTGCCGCGACCCCTGCGACTGCGATCAGCCCGACCCATACCGCCGTCGAGAGGTTGTAGTCCATGAACGCCAGCAGCCACACGCTGCCGGCCACTGCGAACGGCAGGCTCG
>JANOZI010001153.1:0-6788 GCA_031429375.1 Acidobacteriota bacterium
GAGGTGCCCTACGACTCAAGAGGTGCCCTACGACTCAAGAGGTGCCCTACGACTCAAGGGGTGCCCTACGACTCAAGAGGTGCCCTACGACTCAAGGGGTGCCCTACGACCCAAGGGGTGCCCTACGAGGGTTGAGATTAGCGTCGTTGCCGTCGCGCTTCGTAAAGCAGGAGCGCGGCGGCCACGGCGACATTAAGGGACTCGACCGCGTCTTTCATTGGAATTGAAATCGTCGCGTCGGCTGACGACACCAGCGCCGCCGGCAGCCCCGCTCCTTCGCCGCCGAGCAGGAGAGCCGTCGGCCTGGTCAAGTCGACGTCGTACATCGGCGTTCCCCCCCGCGCCACCGCGGCGACGATCGAGACACCGGCCGCGCGCCACGCCTCCACGGCCGGAACGATCGTCCGCGGGCGGCTCACCGGCACGTGAAAGGTCGCGCCCATCGACGCGCGCAGCGCCTTCCAGCCCCAGGGGTTTGCCGTCGCCTCGTCGACGACGACGCCCGTCGCACCCGCGGCGGCGGCGGCGCGAATGACGGCGCCGGCATTGCCGGGATCCTGGATCGCGACGCCGGCAAGGATGAGAGCGGGCGCAGGTTGCAACACTGCCTGCGCATCGACGCGCGGCTTCTTCGCCGACGCGACCACACCCGTGGGGGCATTCACCGGCGACAGCGCGTTCAGCACGCTGCCCGACACTTCGATCACGTGCGCGCCGCCGCGCTGTGCGCGCGCGAGCGTGATCTGCTCAGCCGTAGTGGGCGGACCGCACCACGCGACGGTGTCGATCGCGATGCCGGCGGCGACCGCCTCGGTGAGCAGGTGCCAGCCGTCGAGCAGCATCAATGCATCGGCGCCGTGCGCGAGCTCGCGGAACTCCTTGACGATCGGGTGCTGACGGCTCGTGATCGCGGGCATGGTGGCGGTCCAGACGGCCGATATAATTGTGCTACACTCCGATGTTTGAGTGATGAAAGAAAAACTCATCAAGCGATTTGAAGACGAGCTGAACGCCCTCGAGCGCGAGCTGCACAAGGAGCTCCCCAAGGAAATTCAGCGCGCGCGCGAGCTCGGCGACCTGCGCGAGAACGCCGAGTACCAGGCGGCGAAAGAACGCCAGACCTACGTCAACGCCCGCATTGCCATGTTGAAGCGGCGCATGAGCGAGATTGCGTTGATGAACATGGACCGCATTCCGCACGGCAAGGCCGGGTTCGGATCGACCGTCACCATTCGCGAGCGCGACACCGAGATCGTGTATCAGCTCGTGATGCCCGAAGACGCCGAAGCCGAGAAGGGCCTCATCTCCACCTCGTCGCCGATCGGCCGCGCCATCCTCAACAAGGAAGAAGGCGATGAGGTCGTCGTGTCGACGCCGAACGGCACCCGCAAGTTCGAGATCCTCAAGCTCGTCACCATCCACGATTAACACCATTACGTAGTGGGCGACCCCCGCGAGTCCTATTCGCCGGAACGACGCACGGCCCTGCTGTTGACGGGCACCGGCGTGGACGGGGCGTACCACGCGGGCGCGTTGCGCGCGCTCCACGAAGCCGGCGTCAAGCTCGACATCGTCGGCGGCCGCGGCGTCGGCGTGCCGGCGGCGATCATGGCCGCGGTCGATGGCGGTGCGCAGTTGTGGGAGCCGGGCGGTTTCTGGCGCAGCCCCGCAGTCGCCGGCTTCTACCGATGGCGCTGGCCGTTCCGCGTCTTGCGGCTCCTGGCGCTGGCGCTGGTGATGGTGCTCGCAATTCCCGCCGCGGTGATGCTGATCGGTCTGATCGTGTATCCCGTCGCGCTGCTGCTCGGCATGTCGGGGCTCGATGCGGGCGCGCGGTTCGTCGAGTCGTTTCTCGAGACCCTCCGCACCGCGTTCTCGCCGGCGGGGTTGCCGACGTGGATTCCACGGCTCGCGACCGTGCTGGCGGCCGCGGCGGTGCTGGTGCTCGCCGGCGGGGCCTGGCTCACGTGGTGGCGCTCGCCGTTGCACCGGCGCACGGCCGGCAACCGCGCCTGGGCGCTGCTCGGCTCGCCGATCGATGCCGACGGCGCCATCAATCGATCGATCGACGCGGTGTGGCGGCTGTTGAAAGGCGGCGCGGCGATCAAGACGCCGGAGCCGCAGGATCTCAGCCGGCGCTATGCGGAGCTGCTGACCGACAATCTCGGCCAACCGGGTTTCCGCGAGCTGCTGCTCGTGGTCCACGATCTGGACGCGCGTCGCGACCTGGTGTTCGGGCTGCTGCGCGATCCCTATCGCAAGGCGCTGTTCCCGCCGCCGGGCGGCGTGTCGTCGAGGCGTGCGGAAGCGCACGACCTGTCGGCCGGGACCCAGGCGTTCACCGCCGACGTGCTCGCGGCAGCCTTGACCCTGTCCGGCGTGTCGGATCCCCGGCTGGTGCGCTTTGCGCCCGATGCCTACTGGCGCGGCGAAACGCATCGGCTGACCGACCGGCCGGGATGCGTGGGGCGCTTGATCGAGGAAGCAGCCGCGGCCGGCGCCGAGCAGGTGGTGATCATCGCCGCCACCCCCGAGCCGCCGGGGCCCCACGAGCTGCGTCCGCCTCGGCTCGATGGACTGGGACGGGTCGGCGAACAGATTGCCTCGGCCGAAACGGTGGCGCTCGCCGATGCGATCCGTCATCTGCATCACCGCTTCCAGGCCGTGTACCTGATTCGCCCGGAACACAATCCGATTCGTCCGCTGGATCTGACCGGCGCCTACGACGAACGCTCCGACCGCGTCCAGACGCTCGACGAGTTGATGGAGCGGGGCTACGAGGATGCGTACCGCCAGTTCATCGAACCCGTCGTCGGCGCCTCAGGCGATCGCATGACGCAGGTGAGCCGAGATCTTGACGAGTAATGCATCGCACAGAAACACGGAAACACTGAAACGCGGAAATCTTCTTGGGGCTGTCTTTGAAAACTAAGTTCTGTGCTTCTGTGTTTCTGTGTTTCCATGCGATGTATTGAGGTAAATATTCCTATGCGACCAGCTACAGAGCTCATTCACACGGGCGAGCGCACGGATGCGGGCAAGACGACGTCGCTCACCATCCCGATCTACGAGACCTCGACCTTCATCTTCGAATCGGTGGCCGACGTCATCAAGTACCAGGAAGGCAAGCTCAACGCGTATCTCTATTCGCGTTACGAGAACCCGACCGTGGTGGCCGTCGAGCAGAAGCTGGCGGCAGTGGACGGCGCCGAGGCGTCGCTGCTGTTCAGCTCGGGGATGGCGGCGATTACAACCGCGCTGATGTCGCTGCTCAAGAGCGGCGACGAGGTCGTGTGCAGCGCGGCGATCTACGGCGGCACGTTTCACATCCTCGAAGACCTGCTGTCGAAATTCGGCGTCGAGCGGCGGTTCGTGTCGCTCGACGATCTTGCCAACATCGGCCGGGTGATCGGGCCGAAGACGAAGCTGGTCTGGTTCGAATCGCCGATCAACCCGACGCTGCGCTGCGTGGACGTGCGCGGGGTCGCGGCCGGATGCAAGAAGGCCGGGGTGTTATCGGTGATCGACAACACCTTCGCCGGACCGCTCAACCAGCCGGTGCTGTCGATGGGCATCGATCTATCGATGCAAAGCGCCACCAAGTACCTGAATGGGCACAGCGACGTGACCGGCGGCGCGCTGTCGGGCGCGCGGGCGCTGATCGACCCCATCTCGAAGACACGCCGCCTGCTCGGTGGCATCATGGACCCGATTCCGGCGTTCGCGCTGGGGCGGGGCATGAAGACCATGCCGCTGCGCGTGGCGCAGCACAACGCGAATGCCATGACGGTCGCGCAATTCCTCGAGGGGCATCGCTCGGTCGAGCGCGTCTACTATCCCGGCCTGGCGTCGCACCCCGACCACGACATCGCCAGGCGGCAGATGACCGGGTTCGGCGGCGTCGTGACAATCGACGTCAAGGGCGGGCAAGACGGCGCGTTTCGCACCTTCGACAACCTCAAGGTGATCAAGCGGGCCGCCAGCCTCGGCGGGGTCGAAAGCATCTGCAGCCTGCCGATCCTGACGTCGCAGTACGGGCTGACCGACGAGGAGCTGGTCAGGGCCGGCGTGTCGAAGGGGATGATCAGGATCTCGGTTGGGCTGGAGGACGCGCAGGATTTGATCGAGGATCTCGATCAGGCGCTCGGGTGATCGCGGAACTGAAGTTCCGCGCTACGCCGTCCTACTTATCGCGTGTTTCGTGCAGGAACTCGAGCACGAGCTCCAGCATCCGCTGGTTGATCCGGCTGCCCTCGTAGGTGCCGAACTTCTTCTGAAACGCCTCGAGCGGCACCACCGCCTTGGCCATGGTGCGGTGGCCGCCGGCGCTGCCGATGTCGTTGAACCAGCGCCGCACGAAGTCGCCCGCGTTGCGCGAATAACCCAGGTTGCGCACCGACACGACGAAGGTGTCGTTGACGACGCCGGAGATGACGGTCCACTGCACGTTCTCCAGCTGCAGGTAGAAGTCGGCGACGTAGGGAATGAAGTCCTCGCGCGGCGGCTCGCCCAGGAACGCGCAGAACACGTGCTCCATCATGCGGCCCTGCTGCCAGCCCTTGAAACGAAATCGAGCCGTTCCGCCGTGATTTCGGCGCCTTCCATCTTGCGAATCATGGTGGCGTCGGCCAGCGGGTAGAGATGCGAGAAGGCGTCGAGGTCGGCGCGATTGGCGGCGCGATTGAAGAACAGCGTGTCGGACTTGATCGCGTAGAGCATCGCGGTGGCGGTGCGCTCGGAAATATCCATGTCCACGGCGCGCAGGTGCTCGGTGAGGATGGTGCAGGTCGACCCGTACTCCGGCCGGATGTCGGTGAAGATCGCGTTGTAGCCGGGCTGCGCGGGATGGTGATCGATCACCAGGTCGACGTGGGGCAGCAGGCCGGGGAAGTAATGCGGCTGAACGTCAACCAGCGCGATCTTGTCGAACTGCTTGAACTGCTCCGCCGTCACCGTCTCGATCTTCAAGTCGAGCAGCTTCACCATCCGCAGGTTCTCGGGCCGCGTCACGCCCTGCAGGCAGCCGATCACGGCGGTTTGCCTGGTGCGGCGCAGGATGGTGCGCAGCGCCAGGCCGCTCGCCATGGCATCCGGATCGGGATCGTTGTGCGTGAGGATCAGCACGCGGTCGGCATCGGCCATGTAGCGCTGGTATTGCTGGACCCGTTGCCGGGTGACCGATCGCCCCAGCTCGGTCAGCAGCGGCGGCCCGAGCAGCTCGGCGAGGGTGAGGGTCGTGACTTCGGGAAAGTCGTCGCGGAGCCCTTCGGCACGCCGGACGTCGGCGAGGCTGGTGCCGAGCACGTAAATCAGCGTGCCGCCGGCGCCGCGCAGCGCCTCGAGCACCTTGCGCAGGCCGCGGCGGCCGTTGTCTTCGACGAAGACGGGGGTGACGGGGGAGAGGCCGGCTTTGACGTAACTGTCGACCCGGGCCGCGTCGGCCACCGTGACCGGCAGCTCGGAATCTTCGAACCGCCTGGCCAGCGCCGGGCTCTCGACCAGGACATCGAGCTCCGCGCTTGGAGTGAGGACTGCATCGAGGAGCCGCACGACCAGCTCCGTATGGCAGACCGCAAGACAACGCACAACCTATCAATTATATCCGCCTTCGCCACGGCTACGGCGCGACAAGGCTTCGGCTTGGCTAAGTTTGGTAGGATCCCGCGATGGGACGCGCGTTCGTGCTTGTGGTGGCCGTTGTGGCTGTGCTGGACGCGCAGCCGACGTTTCGCGGCGGCGTCGACCTGGCCACCTTCGGCGTTACCGTGCTCGATCGCAAAGATCAGATCGTCACCGACCTCACCCGGGACGATTTCGAGGTGCTCGAGGACGGCAAGCCGCAGCGGGTGGACTTGTTCGCGCGCGGCGACGGCGACGCGAGCCCCGCCGTGCACGTCGGCCTCATGCTCGACGCCAGCGGCAGCATGGCGGCGGACCTCAAGCTCGCCCGCAGCGCCGCCATCAGGTTTCTCAACCTCCTCCCCGAAGCGGAGGACGTCACGCTTGTGGACTTCGACACCCAGGTCCGCATCACCAAATACCCGCAGCGCGATTTCCCCCGGCTGATCGAGCGCATCCGCCAGCGCAAGCCCGACGGCTGGACGGCGTTGTATGACGCGCTTGGCACCTACCTGGACGGGGCGGATCAGCAGGACGGCCGCACGGTCATGGTGATGTATACCGACGGCGGCGACACGCGCTCGGCGCTGCGCTTCGACGAAACGCTGACGCTGCTGAAAGCCTCGCGCGTCACGGTGTACGCCATCGGCCTCGTCGAGAACACCGGGTCGGCGCGCTTCGAATTGCAGCGGACGCTGCAGCAACTCGTGGCGCCCACCGGCGGGCAGGCCTTCTTCCCGACCGCGATGAAAGACGTCGAGAGCGCGTACGACAAGGTGCTGGCCGAGATCAAAGGGCAATACCACCTCGGCTATCTGTCGGCCAACCCGGCGACGGACGGCGCGTGGCGCAAGGTGGACATCAAGGTGAAGCGTCCTGGGCTGAAGGTCCGGACTCGCAAGGGCTACTACGGTCCTTACAAGACTTCCCTGTAGTACGATGGTTCGCTCAGGCGCCCGCATCGCATGCCCTCTGTAACCGACCGATTCACCCTTTCCTCGGACTTCGAGCTGGCCGGCGACCAGGTTCATGCCGTGCCTGAGCTGGTCGACGGGCTCAACCGCGGCGACAAGCACCAGGTGCTGCTCGGCGTCACCGGGTCCGGCAAGACCTACAGCATGGCGCAGGTCATCAACCGCGTGAACCGCCCCACGCTGGTGATGGCGCAC
>JANOZI010001154.1:0-5803 GCA_031429375.1 Acidobacteriota bacterium
ACGGCCCAGGCCAACGCGGATCTCACCCAGCGCTATCGGGACGGCGTGCCGGATTCGGTCATCGTCTACAACACGCCGGCGCGCCGGTTCGACCGCATGAACAGGGACATCGGGATCTACCTGCAGGACTCGTACACGTTCAAGCGCCTGACCGTGAACCCCGGTCTTCGTTTCGAGATCTTCAACTCGTCCATCGAGGCCAAGTCCGTCGAAGCGGGCCGATTCGTGCCCGCCCGCACGTTTCCCAGGGTGCCGAACACCCCGGACTGGTTCGATCTGGCGCCGCGGCTCGGTCTCGCGTACGACCTGACAGGCGATGCCAAGACCGCGATCAAGGCCGGCGTGAACAAGTACAACCGGAACTTCACGCTGGATTTCGCCCAGCGCTACGACCCGTTGGCGCTGCAAAGCGACACCCGCAACTGGGCCGACTGTGATTACCTACCCGGCACCTCGACGTGTTCGACGCTGGCGCTGCCGACCAACCGCGATGGCATTGCCCAGAACAATGAGATCGGGCCGAGCAACAACAATCGGTTCGGCCTGACGCCGGCGCGCAACCCCGACCCCAATATTCAACGCCCCTACGATGTCGAGTACACCGTCGCGATCGAGCGCCAGGTGATTCCCGGCGTGGCCGTGACGGTCGCCTACTACCATCGGCAGACCTACAATCTCGAAGTGCAGGACAACCTGCTGACGGAGGTGTCGGACTACACGCCGTTTCAGACGCCGAACCCCATGGACGGCGAGAGCATGACGATCTACAACCTGAACCGGAACAAGCAGGGGCTGGTGGATCTGCTCGACGTGACCGGCCAGGACAACGCGAAGTCGCGCTTCGTCTACAACGGGTTCGAAGTGAGCTTCGCCGCCCGGCTGCCCGGTGGCGCCAATATGTTCGGCGGCTGGTCGACCGACCAGAATGTCACGGTGTCCTGCGCGGGCTATGACCCCAACACGTTCCGCTTCTGCGATCAGAGCGAGTTGAACATGCCCCTCCGCCACGATTTCAAGTTTGCCGGCAGCCAGCCGCTGCCGTGGGGCCTTTCCCTGGGCGCCACCCTGCAGAGCTATGCGGGCGCCATGGAGGTGGTGAACTGGGCGGTGCCCGCGAGCGTGTTTCCGGGTGGCCAGCGGACCCAGTCGGTGACGGTCAATTTGATTACCCCGGGGACGTCCTTCCTTCCGCGCTGGAACCAGCTGGACGTCAGCCTGCACAAGATCGTCAGGGTCGGGAAGACGCGTCTCGATGGCGGCCTGGACATCTTCAACTCGCTCAACAGCAACGCGGTGTTGCAACAGAATCCGAATTTCGGTTCCTCGCTCAGAGCGCCGCAGCAGATCCTCCAGGGACGGCTGCTGCGCGTCTCGGCGCAGGTGAAGTTTTAGATCAGGTCCACTGGCAACCGGAAGTTTGCAGGGCGACTCGAGCGGCATGACTTTTCTATCGTGCGCCGGCGCGCGGCTCTCTGGACCGGCGCCGCGCGGCCTTTATCGATTTGGCGTGACGGGCGTCACCGATGCCGCCGTCGAGATCGGCGAAGACGAAGCGGACCTGTTGATATTCGTCTGAGCGGCGCTGTGGGGAGGACGCGGGCTACGGCTTGTCGTCGCCCTTGATTCCGCTCTTGAAATTCTTGATGCCGGCGCCGATGCCCTTGCCGAGCTCAGGCAGGCGGTTGGCACCGAAGATAAGGATCACAATCGCCAGAATGATAAGCATTTCCGGCATACCGATGGGCCCGAACAGACCAAGCATGAGAGCTCCTTGGGGCCGCGGAAAGCTGCGACCGTGAGCTCGATTGTAGCACCTGCGGACCCCGGGTTCCCGCCACGTGGGGTTTGCGTGGGATGGGGCCCAGCCGCATCATTTGCTCGGGGTCAGACCCCTTGAAGCCATCCGTCCTGAAACGGCGTCAAAAAGGTATGGCGCTGGCTTTGCACTTGTCAGCCCATAACCCGTCGGTCACAATGACCTTGGGCTGGCTGCGGAAGCCACATGGCTGATCAAACGTCCAACACGGAGCAGTTGAAGTCGCGATCGGCGCCGTTGCGATTGACGGACCGAGCCGGGGTCGAGCCGCGCTTTGCCTTTGAAAGCCGCCAGTCGAACGTCGGCGTGGGCGCTTCAGTAGCCGCGCACCTGGGCTTTGCCCTGCTGATTCTGCTGGCGCTTCGGCTCGCACCACAGCCAGGCGCGCCGCAGGTCTTCGATCCACCCGACATTACTTCCCTGGTGTTCTTACCGATCCCGGGCCCGGGGGGCGGCGGCGGTGGCGGCGGCAACAAGGCACCGGAACCGCCGCGCAAGGCCGAGGTCAAGGGCGCGGAGAAGGTGTCGATCCCGGTCGAGAAAAAGGTTGAGTTGAAGCCGGACCCGCCCAAGGAAACACCGCCCGAGGATCTCGTAATTCCGGTGAAGCCGATGGCGGCGTCGGAGCAGCCCCTGCCCGGCATTATTCAGCCACAGGCGCCGGTCACCGAGTCGCAGGGCGTGGGCGCCGGCGGAGGAGCGGGCACCGGCACGGGCGTGGGTTCGGGCTCGGGCCAGGGTTCCGGCATCGGTCCTGGCTTTGGCGGAGGCATCGGCGGCGGGGCGTACCGGCCCGGGTCCGGCATCACGCTGCCGCGCGTGCTGCGAGAAGTGAAGCCGGCCTACACCGCCGACGCGATGCGCGCGAAGGTGCAAGGCTCGGTCTGGCTCGAGTGCATCGTCATGCCGGACGGCTCGGTTGGCGACGTGAAGGTGACCCGGTCGCTCGATCCGATTTTCGGCCTCGACCAGGAAGCCATCAAGGCCGCGAAGATGTGGAAGTTTGCGCCGGGCACGCGGCTGGGCGAGCCGGTGCCGGTCATCATCACGATTGAGCTCACCTTCACCCTCCGCTAGTCCCCTGGAAACGTGATGTGTCACATAATTCACGGGCGGGGCATCCCGCCTCGCGTCGTTGCTCGGCGCTCACATATGCTCAATATGCTCGCTTCTCGCGCCTTGCGATCCGGGCGCCGCGCTCCGGGACTTATGCAACGCATCACGCTTCCAGGGGACTAGCATGGCGCGCATGATGCGCACACTGCTCGCCGTGCTGTTCGCCGCGCTGTGGTCCACACAGGCGCTGGCCCAGGCCCCGTATCCCGCGCCGGTCGAAGGCGACTTCATCGCGCGTGACTTTGCGTTCACGAGTGGCGAGCGGCTGCCGGAAACCACAATTCACTATCGCACCGTGGGTGCGCCGCGCAAGGATGCAGACGGCGTGGTCCGCAACGGCGTGTTGATCCTGCACGGCACGGGCGGCACCGGCGCGGGTTTTCTCGGCGCAACGTACGGAGGCCGCCTGTTCGGTAAAGGCCAGCCGCTCGACGCCGAGAAGTACTTCATCATTCTGCCCGACAACGTCGGTCACGGGCAGTCGAGCAAGCCGAGCGACGGCCTGCGCATGAAGTTTCCGAAGTATCGCTACACCGACATGGTGAAGCTGCAATACGAGCTCGTCACCCGGGGCCTCGGGCTCACCAATCTCACGCTCGTGATGGGCACCTCGATGGGCGCCATGCATGCGTGGAACTGGGGCTACATGTATCCCGGTTTCGCCGCGGGCCTGGTGCCGCTGGCGAGCAACCCGGTCGAGATCGGCGGCCGCAATCGCGTCTGGCGCAAGTTCCTGATTGACGCAATCGAGACCGATCCGACGTGGCAGCACGGCAACTACACCGAGCCGCCGCGCGGCCTGGCGAGCGCGATCGGCTTCCTGATGATGGCGACCAGCACCCCGCTGCAGTGGCAGAAGCAGTTTCCGACGGTGGCGGCGGCGGATCAGTACGTGGCCGATCAGGTCGCGGCGCGGTCGAAGAACACCGATGCCAACGACATGCTCTACTACTACCATGCGATCGAGGACTACAACCCGGCGCCGCACCTGTCGAAGATCACGGCGCCGCTGCTGGCGATCAACTCGGCGGACGACTTCGTGAACCCGCCCGAGCTGCCGATGATGCAGGAGCTGATCAAGCAGGTGAAGAAGGGCCGCTTCGTCCTGCTGCCGATCACCGATGCCACCCGCGGCCACGGCACCCACTCGCTGCCCGCGATCTGGGGCCCGGAACTGGTAAAATTCCTGGCGGAGCTCAAGTAGATCTCAGGTTGCAGATCTCAGATTGCAGATTTGTCAGAAACCGTCATTACGAATCCAGCGCTGAAAGCCGAAGTCGATCGACGGCGCACCTTCGCGATCATTTCCCACCCGGACGCGGGCAAGACGACGCTGACTGAAAAGCTCCTGCTGTACGCGGGAGCGATCGAGCTGGCGGGCGCGGTGCGCGGCCGCAAGACCGAGCGCGCGGTGGTGTCGGACTGGATGGACATCGAGCGCGAGCGCGGCATTTCGGTGACCTCGGCGGCGGTCGAGTTCGACATCGGCCCGCATCGGCTCACGCTGCTCGACACGCCGGGCCACAAGGACTTCAGCGAAGACACCTACCGCACGCTGTTCGCCGTCGACGGCGTGGTGATGGTGATCGATGCGGCCAAGGGCATCGAGTCGCAGACCCGCAAGCTGTTCGAGGTCTGCAAGCTGCGCCGCTTGCCGGTGCTGACCTTCATCAACAAGCTCGATCAACCGAGCCGCGACCCGTTTGACCTGCTCGACGAGATCGAGCGCGTGCTCGGCATTCACGCCGTGCCGATGAACTGGCCGATCGGCAGCGGCGATCGCTTCCGCGGCGTCTTCGACCTGCAGGGCAGCAATGCGGTCCATTTCTACGAACGGAAGGGCCGCGCCCAGGAAGCGCCGGTGCAGGTGTCGTCGGCGCACGATCCGCGGCTCGCCGAGCTGCTCGGGCAGGAGGCCTGGCAGCACCTGATCGACGAGACCTCGCTCGTGACCGGCGCCGGCACCGTGTTCGATCACGAGGCTTATTTGGAATTCAGGCACACGCCGGTGTTCTTCGGCAGCGCGTTGTCGAACTTCGGGCTCGAACCGTTCCTGAAGGCGCTCACTGAACTGGCGCCGTCGCCCCGGCCGCGCCTCAGCGACCAGGGACTGATCCCGCCCGACGCGCCGAACTTCAGCGCCTTCGTCTTCAAGATCCAGGCGAACATGAATCGCCGCCATCGCGACCGCGTGGCGTTTCTCCGGGTCTGCTCCGGCCTGTTCGAAAAAGACATGGTGATCACCAACGCCCGGCAGGGCGCGGAGATTCGGGCCGCGCGGCCGTACCGCTTCTTCGGCGGCAAGCGCGAGACCATCGAGCGGGCGTTTCCGGGTGACGTGGTGGGCCTGGTGAATCCAGGCCAGTTCGCAATCGGCGACACGCTCT
Source organism: Acidobacteriota bacterium (assembly GCA_031429375.1). Classification (GTDB taxonomy): domain Bacteria; phylum Acidobacteriota; class Vicinamibacteria; order Vicinamibacterales; family UBA2999; genus 12-FULL-67-14b. The sequence goes on from JANOZI010001154.1 coordinate 5,320, forward strand.
ATCACGGGATGCCGCTGAAGTATCCGCCCATCCCGCGTTTTCCGGCGGAGCACTTCGGCATCGCGCGGCTGCGCGACGTGCGCTTCAAGCAGTTTGACGACGGCATCCGCCAGTTGGAGGAGGAGGGCCTGATGCAGGTCCTCTATCCGACGGTCGGACGGCGCGAGCCCATTCTCGGCACCGTGGGCCCGCTGCAACTGGAAGTGCTCGCCGCCCGGCTGAAGGATGAATACAACGTCGAGGCCGACGTCGACTCGTTGCCCTACACGGCCGCGCGCTGGGTGGTCGGCCCGCCGGAAAAGATCGCGGCGATGGCGGCGTCAACCTCGGGCACGCGCAGCGCCACGGATCGCGACGGCCGCCCGGTCATGTTGTTCGAATCGGAATGGGCGTTGGACTACTGCGCGCGGAACAATCCCGACGTGCAACTCCTCGCTGTGATGCCGTAGCGAGGCCTTGGGGCTCGGGGCTTGGGGCTTGGGTA
>JANOZI010001155.1:0-5748 GCA_031429375.1 Acidobacteriota bacterium
AAATTTTCTAAATGCCTTGTGGCATCCCGTAATGTTTTTTTATCCAAGTTCTTTTGCAACACGCGCGGCGAAGCCGCGAGTCTGCAACGTTAGAGTGTTGTGGCCCGTCAAAGCCCCCATGACCGTCGACAATCTTCGCCAGGATCTTCGCCACGCCGTCAGGGGCCTGCTCCGCACGCCGGCCTTCACCGTCATTACGATCCTGACGCTGGCGCTCGGCATTGGCGCCAACACCGCGATTTTTTCGATCGTCAACGGCGTGCTCCTGCGCCCGATCGGCTATCCCAAGCCCGATCAGTTGATGTACCTGACGACCCAGTTTCCGGGCATGGGGTTCTTGAAGTTCTGGGTGTCGCCGCCGGAATACATGGAGTTCCGAGAAATCAACCAGTCGTTTTCCGCGGTCGGCGCGTTCACCACCGGCGAGGTCAACCTCACCGCCGGCGATCGGCCGGTGCGCGTGCGCTCGGCCTCGGTGGACGAGCACCTGCTGAACGCGCTTGGCGTTCCAGCCGCGCAGGGCCGGCTGTTCGCCAGCCGCGAAACCGACATCAGCGGCGACGCACCCGCGCCGGGCCAGCCCCCTCCCATTCCGCCTCAGATCGCGATCCTGTCGCACGAGCTCTGGCAATCGGCGTTCGGCGGCCAGCCGATGGTTGGCCAGACCGTCGAAGTGAACGGCCTCAGGCGCGAGGTGATCGGCATCATGCCGCCCGCCACCGACGTGATGGACAACCGCACGGAAATCTGGCTGCCGCTCGGGCTCAATCCCGGCAATCGCCAGAACCGCGGCAGCCACTTCCTCTATTTGATCGGCCGGCTGAAGGAAGGCGTCACGCCGCAGGCCGCCCAAACCGAACTGGCGGCGCTCGTGCAGAACTGGGGTGAGCGCGTCGGCGCGAAGAACCACGTCTTTGCGCCGCTGCCGAAGACCGAGGAAGAGAAGTTGAAGGTGGGCGGCGGCCACATTCTGCAAATGGCGCCGATGCAGGACGAGATCATCGGTGCCGCGAGCCGATCGATCTGGGTGTTGCAGGCGGCGGTGGGCTTCGTTCTCTTGATCGCGTGCGCGAACCTCGCGAACCTGTTACTCGCGCGCGCCGAGACGCGCAGCCGCGAGTTTGCCGTGCGCACCGCGCTCGGCGCCGGCCGCGGACGACTCCTGGGCCAGTTCATGACGGAGGGCGTGCTGCTGTCGATCGTCGGCGGCGTCCTCGGCTTGGTACTGGCGCGCGTTGGCGTGCAGGCGTTGATCCGCGCGTATCCCACCAGCCTGCCGCGCACCAGCGAGGTCACCGTCGATCCGCTGGTGTTGCTGTTCACGTTTGGCGTGTCGATCGCCACCGGGTTGATCTTCGGTCTCGCGCCGATCATGCACACGCGCGTGAAGGGCCTGGTCATCGCGCTCAAAGAAGGCGGCGCGAAAGGCGCCACCGGCGCGGCGCGGCACCACATCCGCCGCGGCCTGGTGATGGCGGAGGTCGCGCTGGCCGTGATGCTGGTGATCGGCGCCGGGCTGATGCTGCGCACGGTCTACAACCTGACGACCGTCGACGCGGGGTTCGACCGCGCGCGCCTGGTCACCTTCTCGATGGCGCTGCCGGGCGCCAACTACCCGCAGGCGTCGGCGCGCGCGCAGTTGTATCAGCGCCTGCTCGAGAAGCTCCGCGGCGTCGCCGGGGTGCAGGGCGCCTCCGCCATGACGGGCCTGCCGCCAAACCGGCCGCTCAACGCCAACGACACCGAGATCGACAACTACACCGCGCCGCCGGAGGGACCATTCGAGAACGTCGATTATTACCAGAACGTGATGAGCGATTACTTCGAGACGATGGGGATTCCGGTCGTCCAGGGTCGCGCCTTCGACCCGAGCGACGCGGCGTCTTCCGGGCTGGTCGCGATCGTCAACGAAACGCTGGTCAACACTTTCTGGAAGGGCCTGAACCCGATCGGCCAGCGGCTGCGTCCCAGCTCGGCCCTCCGCGACAAGGCGCCATGGTTCACCGTGGTCGGCGTGGCCAAGGACGTCAAGCAGGGCGGCATCGATCAGAAGACGGGTACGGAGATGTATTTCTTCGTCGATCAAACAGCGCTGGCGCCGCCGCCATTGAACACCGCCCCGGCCGCGATGAACGTCGTGCTGCGGACCACGCAGTCGCCGGCGGCGCTGCGCCAGACGGTGGAAGCGGCCGTGCGCGAAGCCGATGCGTCCGTGCCGGTGGTACGGCTCCGCGACATGAACGGCGTGTACGACGAAGCGATCCGCCGGCCGCGGCTGCTCGCGCAACTGCTCGGCGCGTTCGCGGGCCTGGCGTTGTTGCTGGCCGCGATCGGCACCTACGGCGTGTTGTCGTACATGGTGGCGGAACGCCGCCGCGAGATCGGCATTCGCATGGCCCTCGGCGCCGATCAAGGCAGCGTGCTGGCGCAGGTAATGAAGCAGGGGCTCGTCCTCACCACCGTCGGGATCAGCGCCGGACTCGCGGGCGCATTTGCGCTCAACCGGCTGATTGCCTCGTTGTTGTACGGGGTGCAGCCAACGGATCCGACCACGATCGTGGCGGTGGTCGCGACCATCACCCTCGTCGCTGCAGTGGCCTGCTGGATTCCAGCCTGGAGAGCGTCGCGGCTGGATCCGAACGTGGTGTTGCGCGACGACTGAGGACTCGGCGGCTTCCGCCTTCGCGCGTCGGCGGGACAAGCCGCCGCCTCGTGCGAGTCGCTCGCTAGCGCTCGCTCCTGGGACTCCGAGCTTCGCTCGTCGTGGGACTCGGTCTTCGACCTCGTAGGGAAAATGCTTTCCCCACGAACGAAGTGAGTCTGAGGAGTGAGCGAAGCGAACGACTCCTACGAGGCGGCGAAGCCGCCGAGTCGCACGAGCGCCGCAGGCACGAGTCCCTGTATCATGTCCGGCGATGGATCGACGCTCACTCCTCAAGTTCGGCGGCATGGCGGCGGTGGGGTTCGCCGTCGAGGGCTGTGCACCCAAGACGGCTGCCAAGCCACAGCTTGCCCCTGCTCGGCGACCTCCGATTCGCCTGCCGATAGTGAACGCCTCGTGGGATCGCATCATCCGCACCACCATCGGCCTGCGTCCGCATCGGCCGTCCGGTTTTGTCCTCAGGGCGGAAAAACTCGACGGCAAGACCCTCATCCACAACTACGGCCACGGCGGCTCGGGTATGTCGCTGTCGTGGGGCACTGCGTCGATGGCGACCGACCTGGCGATGGCTCACACCGAACGGCGCGCCGCCGTGCTCGGCTCCGGCGTGGTCGGCCTGACCTCCGCGCGCGAGCTGCAGCGCCACGGCTTCGACGTCACCATTTACGCCGCAACGGTGCCGCCGGACACGACGTCGAACATGTCGCTTGCCGGCTTTACGCCGACCTCCGGCCTTGTCGACAATGACAAGCGCACGCCGGAGTGGGACGCGCAGTTCCGCCAGGCCGTCACGATCGCGTATCGCCGGCTGCAGCTGCTGGCCGGCCCGAAGTACGGCGTGTCGTGGGTTCAGCAGTATCAGCCGACCGATTTTCCGCCGACCCCGAACGCCCCGGGCAACGGCGGCGGCAACCCGCTGATGCCCGCGAGCATCCCGAATGCGCGCGCGGTGCTGCAGCCCGGCGAACATTCGTTCGACACCAAGTACGCCATCGAGCGCACCGAAATGCGAATCGAGCCGTCGATTTATCTCGACGCGCTGATGAACGATGTTCTGCTGTGGGGCGGCAAGGTCGTGATCCGCAAGTTCGACACGCCGCGCGACATCGCCGCGCTCTCCGAGAACGTGATTGTCAATTGCACGGGCCTCGGCGCGAAGGCGATCTTCAACGACCCGGAGCTCATGCCGCTCAAGGGCATGCTGGTCGTGCTGATTCCACAGCCAGAGATCACCTACGCCACGAGTGGCAGCGGCCGGGTGCCGGTGTCGCCGGAGGCCGGGTTCATCCACATGATGCCGCGTTCGGACGGCATCATTCTCGGCGGCACGTCGCAGCGCGACGTGTGGACCACTGAAGTCGACGAGAAGGAGAAGGCGCGGGTCGTCGATACCCACATCGCGTTGTTCAATTCAATGCGGAACGGAATGCGCACGTAGGGCACGCTGCGACGGGGGTCAGACCCCTCCACAAGACCTGGTCGGGGTCAGACCCCTAGCTGCGCCGCGGCGAAGGCCCACTGATCCGCTTTCTCGGCGATCAACTTGTCGGTGGGGCGATAGCCGTGTGAACCCTGCGTTTCCACGCGGATCAATACCGGCCTCTCGCAGCCCTGCGCGGCTTGCAGCGCCGCCGCGAACTTGAACGAATGACTCGGCACGACCCGGTCGTCGTGATCGGCAGTCGTGATGAGCGTGGCCGGGTAGCACGTGCCCGGCTTCAGGTTATGCAGGGGCGAATACTTCAACAGGTACTCGAACTGATCGCGATCCGACGCCGAGCCGTACTCGGTCGCCCATAATTGCCCGCCGGTGAACTTGTCGTAGCGCAGCATGTCCATCACGCCAACCGCGGGCATGGCGACGGCGAACAGATCGGGACGCTGCTCCATCACCGCGCCGACCAGCAGCCCGCCGTTCGAGCCGCCCATGATCCCGAGTCGCGCCGGAGAGGTAATGCCTTCGTTCACCAGGAACTCCGCGGCGGCGATCATGTCGTCGAACACGCTCTGTTTCCGATCGAGCGAGCCCGCCTTGTGCCACGCCTCGCCGTACTCGGCGCCGCCACGCAGGCTCACCGTCACGAACACGCCGCCCAGTTCGAGCCACGCCGGCACATCCGGCCGGTAGGCCGGCAGGATGCTGATCGAGAACCCGCCGTAGCCGTAGAGCATCGCCGGGTTGTCACCATTTCTCGGCAGGTCTTTCCGCGCCGACACAAACAGCGGTACGCGCGTGCCGTCGTTCGACGTGGCAAAGAGCGCGAGCGTTTCGAACGCGCTGGTGTCGATTGGCGAAGTCGCAGCCTCGAACGCCGCGCTGATGCGTGCGCCGGGATCGTAGCGATAGATGGTGCCCGGCGCGAGCGGCGAGCTGAACAAGTACCACACGTCCGGCTCGTCGCCCCTGCCGGCCAGCCCCGAGACCGTTCCGACGGCAGGTAACACGATTTCCGGCTGCTCGACTCCGTCGAGCCCGAACACGCGCAGCCGGCTCTGCACGTCGTCCAGGTATTGTGCGACGATGCGGCCGCCGATGAGCGCGACGCTTTCAATGACTTCCGCGCGCTCGGGGACGACGACCCGCCATGCGGAGGGCTCCGGGTGTTCGAGATCGATGGCGATCACACGGCGGCGCGGAGCGTGCTGGTCGGAGCGAAGGTAGATGTGCGTGCCGTCGTTGCCGATCGGCGCGAATTCAGCATCCTGCGATTCGACGAGCGGCGTGATCCGCGCGCGGATGTCGGGCCTCAGCGGATCGCCGAGGTCGGCGAACAGCAACTGGTTGTTGTTGTCGGCGCCCCGGTGCGTGGTGATCAGCAGGTAGCGCCCGTCCTCAGTCACCGAACCGCCGACGATCCACGCTGGTTGATCAGGCCGCTCGTAAATCAACACGTCGTCAAATTGCGACGTGCCGATACGGTGATAGTAGATCGCCTGGCCGGACAGCGCGGCTTCGAGCGCCTTGTTCAACGGCGGCTCGGGGTATCGCGAATCGAAGCAGCCGGTGGCGTCCGTCGTCCACGACAGGTCTGAAAAGCGCATCCACCTGACTTCGTCAGGAAGGTCGGCGCCGGTCGCGATGTCGC
>JANOZI010001156.1:0-2184 GCA_031429375.1 Acidobacteriota bacterium
ACTATGCAGACCTTGCCAAGCAGGTCGAGCAAGCGGTACGAGATTTGCCTATCCCGGGCGGCTCGTGACACAATCACATGTTCCCTGCAGGCTTGCTTGCCCGCCGTAGCTTTAGCGAAGGCGGGAGGCTTGAGGGCTTAGGCCTCTAGGCTGGCGAGCACCAGATCCCGTAACCAGACATTCTCGAGTCGGGCACAGAAGACTGAATGAGCAAAGACGATCTAATTGACATGCAAGGCACCGTTGTCGCGGTGCACAGTGGCGGCCTCTACCGAGTGCAAGTGGACGCCGGGCACGAAGTGCTGGCGCAGTTGAGCGGCCGCATGAGGCGATTTCGTATCAAGGTGGTCCCGGGCGACCGGGTGACGGTGGGCATTTCCCCCTACGACCCGCAGCGCGGGATCATCACTTTCCGGGCGCGTTAAGCGCCCCGGTCAAGCAATTTGAATTCACATTCCCCTTCAGCCCGCCGGCCCGGCCGGCGCCGGCCTGGTGGCAATGGCCGCAGTGGCGGCCGCAAGGGCTCGTCGCACACGACGACACCGCGCTCGTCGGTGCCGCCGCCCGATTTGCCTTGGATCAATGTCGACGCCGATGCGCCGCCGATCCCGTTCAGCGAGATGGGCCTCGACGAGCGGCTCAGGAAAGGGTTCCAGTCGCTCGGCTTCGAGGGCACGCGGCCCGTGCAGGGCGCGGTGATCCCGCTGGCGATCGACAATCAGGACGTCGTGGCGTGCGCGCAGACCGGCACCGGCAAGACGCTGGCGTTCGCGGTGCCGATTCTCGAACGGCTGCTGAGCGAAACGCCCGGTTACGGCGACCCGGCGCGCGAAGCGTATACGCGCGCCCTGATCCTCGCGCCGACGCGCGAGCTCGCGGTGCAGATCGAAGATTCGCTGGTCGGCCTCACCTATCACACGCCCGTGACCACCGCGCCGATCTTCGGCGGCGTCGAGATGGGGCCGCAGGAGCGCGCGCTGCAGGCCGGCGTCGACATCATCGTGGCCACGCCGGGCCGGTTGATGGATCACATGCGTCACAGCAACACCGACCTGGTGCGCGTCCAGGTGCTGGTGCTGGACGAAGCCGATCGCATGATGGACATGGGCTTCTGGCCCGATGTCCAGCGGATCATGTCGGCGCTGCCGCCGGATCGGCAGACGCTGCTGTTCTCGGCCACGCTGCCGGGCGAGATCCAGCGGATGGCGACGGAGATGTTGAAGTCGCCCAGTTACGTGCAGGTCGGCGCGCAAGGCGGGGCGGCGCGGACGATCGATCACCAGATGGTCGAAGTCGAAACCGGCGCCAAAATCGACTGGCTGGCGTCGTTCGCCAAGCGCGACTCGGATGGCCCGGTGCTGGTGTTCGTGCGCACGAAGATCGGCGCCGATCGGGTGGCGCGGCACCTCGTCGCCAAGGGCATCCGCGCGGCGGCGCTGCACGCGGATCGATCGCAGCAGGAGCGTCTCTCGGCGGTGGAAGGCTTCCGGTCGGGCAAGCACCCGGTGCTGGTGGCCACCGACATCGCCGCGCGCGGCCTCGACATCGAAGGCATCGCGCACGTCGTCAACTTCGAAGTGCCGGACTCGCCCGATACCTACGTGCACCGCGTCGGGCGCACGGGGCGGTCCGGCGCATCCGGCCACGCGGTGACCCTCGTTTCGCCGAACGAGCAGCGGTCGTGGCGCGTGGTGGAGAGCAGCATTGGATTCCGAGCAAGATAACCCGTCGTCGCCTGCAGCACCGGCACTACCGGCCGAACCGTCAGCGCCGGCAGCACCGTCATCGCCGTCGGTGCTGCGCTTCCTGAGCTGCCGCTGGCGCAAGGGCGCGGAAGACGGGATCCCGCATCACTGCACGCATCGCGATGTGCTGCCGATGGCGGGCAAGGAAGGGTTCAACGCCGACTCGTGGTGCTCGGACTGCGCGCTGTACAAGGCGAAGCGCACTCCGCGTAAGCGGGACGATCAACAACAGCAGCAGGGTCAGCAGAACCAGCAGCAGGACGACTGGCGATACCGATACTGAGGACTCGGGCGCTTCCACCTTCGCGCTACGCGCTACGGCGGACAAGCCGCGCCCTCGTGGGAGTCGGCGCCTTCGGCGCCTCCTGGGACTCGCGGCTTCGCCGCTCGTCGGACTCGGTCACTTCGTTCCCTCGTAAGGGCGCCTCGCTACGCTCGG
>JANOZI010001157.1:0-9295 GCA_031429375.1 Acidobacteriota bacterium
CGCGCCGCCTCGAGCGCGGCGTGCTCGCGCGATCGGATCTCGAGCGGATCGTTGAGGTCGGACTTGCGCTCGCCGTCGACGCGGATGAACTGCGACGTCTGCACGTCCTGCGGCACGTCGTCTTCGGTCACCTCGAACTCGGCGGTCGTGAGATCGGTGACCGGCTCGTCGCGTGTCGTGGCGGTGACGTCGACGCGCACGACGGCCGTGCCGGCCCGGAATACTGGAACGGGCTGCTGGGGCTCGGGTGCCGGCTTCGGGGCCTGGCCGGCGGCGCGCGCACCGAAGACGCCGATCGAGAGCACGGCGGCGGCCAGCGCGACGGCCGAAAGCGATCGCCGGCCCGTAAACGTCATAGCTGCATCGTATACTGGCCGTTCATGTCCAGTCGCGCAGTTTGGGATGTCCTCGGCGTCGGCGCCAACTCGGTGGATTACGTCTATCGCCTGCCCGCGTCGCCACGGGCCGACAGTCCGACCGCCAAAATGCGGATCAGCAGCCACTCCATGCAATGCGGCGGGCAAATGGCGACGGCGCTGTCGGCCTGCGCCGCGATGGGGCTGCGCACCGCCTACCTGGGCGCGATGGGCGACGACCCCAACGGCAGCCGCATCCGCGACGAATTGCTCCGCCGCGGCATCGACCTCACCCACTGCGTGGTGCGCCACGGCGTCAACCAGTTCGCGGTGATCGCGGTCGAGGAAAAGAGCGGCGAGCGAATCGTGTTGTGGGATCGCGACGACTGCCTGTTGCTGACGCCCTCCGAGGTCAGCGCGCGGGCAGTGGCGTCAGCGCGCCTGGTTCACGTTGACGATGTCGATCAGGAGGCGGCGATCCTGGCGGCGACGCTGGCGCGCGAGGCGGGCGTGCCGGCGACGAGCGACATCGATCGCGTCACCGATCGCACTGACGCGCTGGTCGACGCCGTGAGCGTACCGATTTTCGCGGAGCACGTGCCGCCGGCGATCACCGGCGAAGACGACCCCGAGCGCGCGCTGCGCAAGATCCGCCGGCGCCATCCCGGATTGCTCTGCATCACGCTGGGGCCGCGCGGCTCGGTGATCCTCGACGGCGATCAGATGATCCACGAGCCGGCGATCCCCGTGCATGCGGTCGACACGACCGGCGCCGGCGATGTGTTCCGCGCCGCCTTCATCCACGCGCTGCTGCGCGGCGAATCAGCCCGCGACATCCTCCGCTTCGCGAACGCGACGGCGGCCGTCAGCTGCATGCGCCCGGGGGCGATCGCCTCGGTGCCGACCCTGGAGGAAGCCAACGCCGCTATGGAGCAAGCGCTTCCCTGAGCAGCCGGCCCATCGTGTCGGGCAGCGTGATGCCCAGCAAGTGCGCGAGCGTGGGCGCGAGATCGAGTGGCGTGGCGGGCTCCAGGTACTCACCCTTCTTGATGCCGCGGCCAAACAACAACACCGGGACATGCGTGTCGTAGCGATGGCCGGTGCCGTGCGTGGTCGTGCTGGTATTGGTGATCCAGTAGGCGCGGCCCAGCATCTTGATGTCTCCGCTTCGGGTTTCGAAGTGGCTGAGCGCCGATGACCGCGTCAGCGGATCGCCCGCCGACAGTTGTTCCTTGCGATAGACCTGCCACACGCCCGGCGTCTTGCGCACGGTGTCGAGCACCGCGTCCATCGCCTTCGGCGCTTGCGTCAGCTTCAGGTAGATGCCGTCATTGAAGTAAATTTCGTTGCCGACCACCCGCGTGCGGTAGGGCCCGCCGCCAAGTTCGCGGACCAGCACCTCGTCGATGGCGCGGCCCACCGCCGACGTGATGATGCGGCCGGCGTCGAAGCCTTGCGCCTTCATGCGCTCGGGCACCGGCGATACGCCGTGATCGGCGGTGAGCGCGACGACGTAATTGTTCCGGCCCACCTCGCCGTCCAGCTTGTCCAACAGCACGCCGAGCTCGCGATCGAGGTGGATCAGGACGTCCTGCACCTCATGCGAGTCGGGACCGAAATCGTGCCCGACCTTGTCCAGCGAGGAAAAACTGATGCCGAGAAAATCCGCGCCCGCGCCGCGACCGAGCTTCATGCCGTCGAGCGCCGCAGCGGCCAGGCCGGCCAGGTACGCGTCGGAGTACGGACTCGACTCCCAGGCGTCGGTAAACGCCCCACCAATTTCGGAGCCATCGCCCTTGACGATGTGCGGAAAATCCTTGGTGACGAGCGCGCTGCGCTGGCGCCCCTGCACCGAGCCGTCGTAGAGATAGCGATCTCTGGGCAATGAGCGGTCCCACGGCCGTCCCATTTCACCGGTCAACGGGTGTTTGGCGACGTACTCCGCAAATATCGGAACCGGCGCCTTGGCGAACGCCGTGGAGGTGACCCACTCGCCGTCTTCTTCGTCCAGCCAGATCACCGCGTCGGGGTGATGCCCGCCGAGGTTGATGGCCGAGCGCGCCTTGAGCGAGATGCTGACGACCCGAGCTGCGGGCCAACCCTGCAGCCGCATCTCGTCGGCGAGAGTGGTCGACATCAGCCGCCTGGCACTATGGCCGATGCCTTTCACCGGCCGGCCATAAGTAACCAGTTTCTCCGCCTCATCGTCCGTGCAGTTCACGAGCCGGGTGTTGTCGCGCTCCCACCAGGTGTTCAGCACCATGCCGTGCACGGCGGGCACCGTGCCCGTGCTCATGCTGGCGTGGCCGGAGCAGGTCACGGTGTTGTAGTACGGATAGTCGGCCTGGCGAAACCACGCGCCTTCGGTCACCAGGCGCTTGAGCCCCTTCGTCCACTGGTGCTGGAACTTGTCGATGTAGTCGGCCCGCATCTGGTCGATCGACAGGAACACCACCAGCTTGGCCCTGCCCTGAGCGAGCGCACGCGAGTCCCGGGCGAGCGTGCGCGAGTCGAAGGGCGGCGGCGGTGTCTGCGCCGCGGGTAAACCTGTCAACGACGCGATGACAAACGCCGCCACGAGGAGGGGTGCGAAGTGTTTCATGACGATCAATCAAAGTGATGTTCGGTGATGGCGGTATTGAACGTGCGCCCGTCAACTTCGAGGTAGAGCTGGCGTTCGGTCACCGACACCGACACCACGGCGCGCCGATCGATGGTAGCGGCGACCTCGTTGACAAATCCAGCGCCGAACTCATACACGGGAATCTCGGCGGCGCGGTGAATGCCCTGCCCGCCCAATTGCGCCAGCACCTGCGCGATGGCGCGGTGGGTATACACGGCGACGCGGCCGGCTTTCTTGCTGCCGCGGTGCACGCGCTCGGCGCCGGGCATGCCGACTTCGATCCACGACGTCAGCCGGCCGGTGAGATCGCGCACGACCACGGCGGGCTCGTCGCCGCCGGCGGCCACGCCCTCGGTCAGCTCGATGCCTTCGACGAACTCGAGGCAATAGGCCAGGTAACGCGTCAGCATGTACTCGGCGGTCTCGGACGGCTGCCGCGCCATGCGGACCGCGAACGTTTCGTACACGCCGCGATCGATGTCGGCCAGTTCGGTATCGAGGTTGTAAACGGTTGCGGTCAGCGCCATGCGGTCACACGCTGATGACGAACGGCGCGGCCACCAGGGCCAGCCCGATGATCATCGTCCACAGGAAGCTGTCGACGAAATACGGAAAGACGCACAGCAGCACGCCCGAGCCGAGCGCGACCCAGTTCTGGGCCTTGCGGCCGTACATGAAATAGCCGGAGCCGATAATGCCGAAGAACACGGCGGCAATGAAGGCGTTCATGGCGGGAGAGCCATGTTAGCATTCGCGCTGGTTGTGAGAGCGCGAAGGCGATTCGCCGTGCTCGGGCCGGGGCTGGTCGCCCTGTATTGCGCGTCCGCGCATCCAGCGGCGCAACCACCAACGCTGAACGAGGTGATGAAGAACGCCGCCGAGTACGTCGCGGCGTTTCATCGCCAGTTCTCGGGCATCGCGGCCGAAGAGACCTATCTTCAGGAATCGATGAACCCGCAGCGTTCGGCTTCGAGCGAACATCGCCGGCGAACGCTCCGCTCGGATCTGTTACTCGTCCGTCCCGGCGTCGCCCCTCGCTATGTCGAGCTGCGCGACGTGTTCGAGGTCGACGGTGAGGCCGTTCGCGATCGCCGCTTGCGGCTCGAGCGGTTGCTCGGTGACTCGCAGGCCGGTGACACACTGGCCGCGATTATTCGCGAAAGCGCGCGCTACAACATCGGCAAGGTCGAGCGGAACGTCAACACGCCGTTGCTGCCGCTGTCGTTCCTCAGCAGGGCGTCTCAGCCGCGCTTCAGGTTCACGCACGGCGAGACGGGCCAGCCGGTGTTCGGCGACAAGGAGCAGGCGCAGGCCAACGACCTCGCCGTGTTCAGGGTCTCGACTGAAATCTGGACCGTGCGCTACGAGGAGCGCGCCAAGAACACGGTGATCAAGACGCCGGATGGGCGCGACCTGCCGGTCCGAGGGCGTTTCTGGATCAACCCGGCGACCGGCGCCGTCTTGATCAGCGAGCTGATCGTTCCCGGCGTCGGGGTCTACGCCACGATCACGACCAGCTATCAATCCGAGCCGCTGATGGGATTCCTCGTGCCGATCGAAATGCGCGAGCTCTATCTTTCCGACCGCGAGCGCATCACGGGCAGCGCGTCGTATGGCAGGTTTCGACCGCTGCAGCGGTAACCGGACGCACGTGATCAGTTCGCTCGAACGGTCACGGTCCTGCCGGGCGCGACGCCGCGCTGCCAGACCGGGCGGCGGGTGCCGTGGCGCGGCACGATCACCTGCACATCCACGCGCGCCGTGCCGGCGGGAATGCCGAAGTGCACCGGCATGTCGTTCTGCGCGTCGTAACCGGAACCGGAGTCGACCAGCCGCGCGCCGACGAGCCGCGCGGTGCCGGCGGCAAACACCCGGACCTCGGCGCCGGCGAGCGTCGCATGTCCGTTGGAATCGAGCACGCGTACATGCAAACCGCGAGCGGCGTCGGCAGCCGGCAGCAGGTTGCGCATCACGGCATGCATGCCGTCAGTGCGTGAGCCCGTCAGAGCGAGATCGAGATCGCCGTCGCCATCCACATCGGCCCAGGTCACGCCGTGATCAGCCTGCAGCGCACGGATGTTCGCCGGGGTGACATCGACGAACTCCGAGCCGGTGTTGCGGAACAACGAGTCCTGCCAGCTCGCGCCACCGGTGACCGTGCCGTTGACGTAGAGGTCGAGCCTGCCGTCGTGATCGACGTCGGCAAACGCGCACGCGTCGTAGCGGGAGTCGATCGCGATCTTCCACGACTCGCCGCGATCCTCGAACACGCCCCTGCCGCGATTGCTGAAGAACCCGAGCGGGCCGTAGTTGGCGGCAAACAGATCGAACTTGCCATCGGCGTCGACGTCAGCCGCGCAGACGCGCACCGTGCCGTTGCCCGCATGCTTCGGGCGGCGGCCGCCCCAGGCCACACCCGCGGCCTCGGCCACATCGGCGAACCTGCCGTTGTCATTTCTGAACAGGCCGTTGGCATCGCCGTCCATGTTGGCCACGGCGGCATCGAGGTCGCCGTCTTCGTCGTAATCGAACCACACCGCGCCGACGGTCCGGCGAGCGTCGGCCAGGCCGATCGCCGCGGCGATGTCGGTAAACTTTCCGGCGTCGTTGCGATAGAGCGCGTTGGCGCGATCGCGGAATGCGATGAAGAGGTCCAGGTCGCCGTCGCCATCGAAATCCACGAACGCCGGCTGTCGCACCGCGCCGGCCGCCACCACGAGTCCCGCGCCCTGGGTCATGTCCACGAATTTTGCGCCGTCGTTGCGATAAAGCTTCAACACCGATGCATCCTTGAGCGGCGTAAAGCCGGCGAGCAGGTCCGGGTCGCCGTCGGCATCAACGTCTGCCCACGCCGCCGCGCGGGTCGGCCGCGTGTCTGCCACGCCGGCCGCCGATGCGATATCCGTGAATGTGCCCTTGTCGTTGCGATACAGCCGGTTGGGTTTGCCGTCGAAGCCGACAAACATGTCGAGGTCGCCGTCGTTGTCGATGTCGGCAAACGCATTGGTGAAGTTCGAGCCGGCAGCGAACGTCTGCGGCTGAATCGCCTCGAACACCGGCGCTGCCGTTTGGGCGAGCGCGAGACCGGAACCAAGAACTACCACCGCCAGACGTATCAACATGTGCGCCATGCTACGACAATACGCACTATTATTTCGCCGTGACGAAACGACTCCGGCTGCTGGCACTGGTGGTGTTCGCGACGGTTAGACCTGCGGCGCAAGCTCCCCCGCCGTTCGAGGTGCATGAAGCCACCATCGCGCAGATTCACGACGCGATGAAGGCGGGGCGCCAGACATGCAAGGCGCTCGTCGAACAGTATCTGCGGCGCATCGACGTCTACGACAAGAACGGTCCCGCCATCAACGCCATCGTCATCACCAACCCCGAGGCGGTGAAGCAGGCCGAGGAGATGGATCGCCGCTACGCGCAGGGCGGCCCGGTCGGCCCGCTGCACTGCATCCCGACGATCGTGAAAGACAACTTCGAGACCATCGGGCTGCAAAGCGCCAATGGCTCGCTCGCGCTGGCCGGGTTCGTGTCGAACAAGGACGCGTTCCAGGTCAGGCAGATCAAGAACGCCGGCGCCATCGTGATCGCCAAGTCGAACATGGCCGAGTGGGCGTTCACGCCGAACGAAACGCTGAGCTCGATCCTGCCCGGGTACACCAGGAACCCGTACGCGCTCGATCGCGTCACGGCCGGTTCGAGCGGCGGCACCGCGGCCGGCGTCGCCGCGAGCTTCGGCGCCGTCGGGCTCGGCAGCGACACCGGCAACTCGATCCGCGGGCCCTCGTCGCACAACGCCCTCGTCGGCATTCGATCGACGATGGGGCTGACGAGCCGGGGCGGGGTGATGCCGCTGAACCTGCTGGCGGATATCGCGGGGCCGATGGCGCGCACGGTGGCCGATGCCGTCGCCGTCTTCCAGGTCGTCGTCGGCAGCGATCCGGCTGACGCCGTGACCGCCGCGGCGGCGGCGCACCTGCCGCAGAATTACGCGGCGGCGCTCGTGCGCGACGGGCTCAAGGGCTCGCGTATCGGCGTGCTGCGCTTCGCGTATGAGCGCGACTCGACCGATCCGGAGATCGTGCAGGTGTTCATGCGCGCGGTCGACGACCTGCGCGCGGCCGGTGCCACCATCATCGATCCCGGGGTCGTCTCCGGGCTGGATCAGATCAAGCGGCCGCAAGGCATGGGCCCATGCGGCGGCTTCAAGTACGACATCAATCGCTATCTCGCTTCGCACGGCGACCGCGTGCCGGTGAAGTCACTGGCGGAGATCGTGAAGTCAGGAAAGTTTCATCCGACCGTTCGGCGCCAGCTCGAACAGGGTGAATCGGGGCCGGAGAATGGTCCCGACAGCCCTGAATGCAAGGCCGACGCGCAGTACCGCCAGCAGGTCCGCGATGCCGTCACGAAGACGATGGACGCGCAGCAGCTGGATGCGTGGGTGTATCCGACGTGGAGCAACCCGCCGCGGCTGATCGGCGATCTGAATACCCCCGGCGGCGACAACAGCCAGTTCTTCTCGCCGACGACGGGGTTTCCGGCGATCCAGGTGCCGATGGGGTACACGCGCGGCGGGCTGCTGCCGGCCGGCATCACGTTCTTCGGGCGCGCGTGGTCGGAGCCGGCGCTGATCAAGCTGGCGTACGCCTACGAGCAGGCGACGCATCATCGGCGCCCGCCGGAGACGACGCCGCCGTTGCGGTAGGCACCCCATAAAGGGGTGCCCTACGAAATAAAGGGGTGCCCTACGAATCAGTCGTCGGCGGCGGGATCGGCGAGTGTCGGGAGGTCTTCGACGTCGGTGAACTTCAGCGACTCCGAGTTCACGCAGTGCCGCTGCCCGGTCGGTTTCGGGCCGTCGGGAAAGACATGACCGAGGTGGCAGTCGCACCGCGCGCAGAGAATCTCGACGCGGACCGTGCCGTAACTGCGATCGGGTTTCGTCGCGACATTCTCATCGGCGACCGGCTGGAAAAAACTTGGCCAGCCCGTGCCCGAATCGAACTTGGCGTTCGACGAAAACAGCGGCAGTCCGCAACAGATGCAGGAATAGACGCCGGCGCGCTTGTTATCGAGCAGCGTGCCGCAGAACGGCCGCTCCGTGCCGTGGGCGCGCGCCACCGCGAATTGCTCGGGCGTGAGCATGTCTTCCCACTCGGCGTCGCTTCTCTCCACCTTCGGAATCTGCACGGGTCCGACGAGCTGCCCGTGGTGATTGAACACGTATAAAGGAACCTGCTTCATATCATCAAGAAACTCCTACGGTTTCCGTAGCTGCGCGACGGTGACGCCGTCCCACCGCTGCTGGCCGGCCAGCAGGTCGGACTTCTGACCGAGAATCTCTTGCCCGAAAAACTCGCGGACGACCGCACGCGTCACCTCTGCGGCGCGCGCCGGGGCGATGGCGCCGTAGGCGCCGCGCTGCCGGAGCGGCCCGCCCCAGAAGTTCATGTCGGTGAAATCCAGGTGCAGCGTGTCTGTTACGTCGACGCGGTAGTACT
This sequence comes from Acidobacteriota bacterium, assembly GCA_031429375.1. GTDB lineage: Bacteria > Acidobacteriota > Vicinamibacteria > Vicinamibacterales > UBA2999 > 12-FULL-67-14b. The sequence continues at coordinate 8,493 of JANOZI010001157.1, forward strand.
TGGATGCCGAGCCGCGATAGATGATGTCGCTGGCGCCGGCGCGGCCGGCGCGGCCCGAGTAGACCATCAGGAACGGCGCCGGCATCTTCGTGTCGATCATGGTGCCGTACTGCGGGATGCCGTCGAGATTAAGGCCCGCCTTGCACCGCCGGTTTTCGACGCAGAACTGCCCTGCCGCTACGCCGCCCATCGAATGGCCGGCCACACCGAGGCGCGACAGATCGAGCCTGGTGGCGAGCCGCCCGGCGGCGGCATCGTTCGGTAATCGATCCAGCACGAGCCTGGTGTCGAGGACCCAGCGTTTCACGACGGCATCCGTATTCTTGAGCGTCGCCAGGTAGCCGCGCAGCAACTTCTCCTTTTCCCCATCGTCCGCCGCGGCGGTGACCTTCTCCATCGTGCCGGCTTCAGGGCCCCATTCGTTGAGCACGTCCATGATGCCCTGGCGCATCGTGCCCTTTTCATCGAGGAACGTGATCACGGTGCCGTCGGCCAGCATCGATCCGGTCGCCTCGTACGGATGCACGACGCTCAGCACCGCCCAGCCATGACTGGCGAGATCTTCGAACAGGCCGGTGTGCGAGCTCGGCAGCCCGGTATAGCCGTGCGAGAACACGATTACCGGGAAGCGGGCCGGGTTCGGGGCGGCCGTGGCATCGATCACCGCGTGCGTCTTGACGGCCGCGAGGCCATCGAAGGCGTTCCCGAGTTTGGCGAGCCGCGCGAAGCTCAGCGCTTCTTCCATCCCATCGCGCAGGTACGGCGCGGTGGCGGCGGCGGATGCTACCGCGGGGTACCACGCG
>JANOZI010001158.1:0-5320 GCA_031429375.1 Acidobacteriota bacterium
GAACCCCTGGAACCCCTGGAACCCCTGGAACCCCTGGAACCCCTGGAACCCCTGGAACCCTTGGAACCCCTGGAACCGCGCCGATCCGTACCCCCCTGACCGTCAGCGAGTTATCCGCGACGATCCGCGATGCGCTCGAGACGAAGTTTCAGCAGGTGTGGGTCGAGGGTGAGATTTCCAATGCGCGGTTCTGGAATACCGGTCATCTCTATTTCACGTTGAAAGACAGCGGGTCGCAGATCAAGGCGGTGATCTTCCGCTCGGCCCTGCGTTACCTGAAGTTCAAGCCGGAAGACGGGCTCGCTGTCGTCGCGCGCGGCAAGATCAGCGTCTACGACCCGAAGGGCGAATACCAGATCATCTGCGAGCACCTCGAGCCCAAGGGACTTGGGATGCTGCAGCTGGCCTTCGAGCAATTGAAGAAGAAGCTTGCCGCCGAGGGGTTGTTCGAGGCGGCGCGCAAGCGTCCGCTGCCCGCGCTGCCCCGCCGCATCGGACTGGTGACCTCGATCGACGGCGCGGCGCTGCGCGACATGGTGCGGGTGCTGCGGCGCCGGTATCCGAATGCCCATTTGATCATCTCGCCGTCACGAGTGCAGGGGGACGGCGCGGCAGGTGAAGTGGTGCGCGCGCTCAAGCTCGTGACGCGCGTCCAGAACGTCGACGTGGTCATCGTCGCCCGCGGCGGCGGGTCGCTCGAAGACCTGTGGGCGTTCAACGACGAAGCCCTGGCCCGCGCGATCGCGGCGTCGCCGGTGCCGGTGATCTCGGGCGTCGGCCACGAAACCGACGTCACCATCTGTGATTTCGTCGCCGACCTGCGCGCCGCCACGCCGTCGGCGGCCGCCGAGCTCGTGGTCCGCAGGAAGGACGAGTTCGTCGCGCAGATTACCCGCACGTCCGGACAACTCGAGGCCGCGCTCCGCAATCGCCTCCGCCGGGTGGAATCGCGGCTGCACTCGCTCGAAGCGCGGTCCGGCTATGCCGGGTTTGCCGGCCGGCTGGCCTTCCGCGGGCGGCACGCGTCCGAGTTGACGGCGGCGCTGCGCCAGGCGGCAGGCCGCGCGCTCGCCAGGCGCTCGCGCCGGCACGAGCAGTTGCGCCGCTCGCTCGATCAGTTCGACCCCCGTCATCGGCTCGCCGCAGTGCGCACGCGACTGGTGTCGCGCGACGCGCAGCTGACGGCCGCCGCGCGGCGGCGGCTCGGCGCGCTGCAATCGCGCTTCGGCAGTCTTGCCGCCCGGGTCGAAGGGCTGAGCCCGCTCGCCGTGCTTGGCCGCGGCTACGCCGTGACCTGGAACGCCGCCCGAACGCGTATCATTCGGGACGCAACCACCCTGCACGTTGGCGATGACGTCCGCGTCAAGGTGGAACGTGGCGAGTTTGATGCCACCGTGAAACGAATCGTGAGCGAGTAATGCATCACGCAGAAACACTGAAACACGGAAACACAGAGTTCTCTTTTTGGCACAACAAGAAAAAGATTTGTTCTGAGTTTCTGTGTTTCTGTGATTCCGTGTGAGGCTTGGTTAGCGATGGATCCAACTATTAAAGATTTCGAAGCGGCGATCGCCGAACTCGATGGCATTGTGAAGAAACTCGAGGATGGCGACCTCGCGCTCGAAAAGTCCCTCGAACTCTACGAGCGCGGCGTGCAGTTGTCGCGCTTCTGCCACTCGCGCCTCGAAGAAGCGGAGCGCCGCATCGAGATCGTCAACGAGCGGGGCGAGCTGAAGGCCGCACCGTCCTCGCTTCGCCTGCCAGACGATGACGACGGAGAGTCGTGACGTTCGCTGAGTACCTGGACGCGCGCCGAACCGAGGTCGAGGCGGCGCTCGACCTTTACCTTCCCCAACCACCCCGCTGTCCCGCCGTCGTCGCCGGCGCCATGCGCTACAGCCTGATGGCCGGCGGCAAGCGGCTGCGTCCGCTGCTCGTGCTGGCCGGCGCTGAAGGCGCCGCGCACGCGGTCGGCACGTCCGAAGCCGCCGCGCGCGACGCGGCGATGCCGGCGGCGTGCGCAATCGAGATGATCCATACCTATTCGCTGATCCATGACGATTTGCCGTCGATGGATGACGACGACCTGCGGCGCGGACGGCCGACCTCGCACGTCGTGCACGGCGAGGGCATGGCCATTCTCGCGGGCGATGGGTTGCAAGCCGACGCGTTCAGCCTGCTCGCGCGCGAACCGCAAGGACTGCATCCGGTATTGATGGCGCGTAAGCTTCGGGTGCTCGCGCTGGTGGCCGAAGCGGCGGGGCCGTCGGGCATGGTGGGTGGACAGGCGATCGATCTCGCGGCCGTCGATCCGGGGCCTGAGGCCACGCGCATTCCGCTCGACGCCGAGGCGGTGAAGGCCATGCACGCGCGCAAGACCGGCGCCCTGATTCGCGCGTCGGTCCTGGCCGGCGCGGTGATGGGCGGCGCCGACGATCGGCTCGTGGCGACGCTCGATACCTACGGCACCGAGATCGGGCTCGCGTTTCAGATCGTCGACGACATTCTCGATGTCGAGGGCGCGGCGGCGACGCTCGGGAAGACCGCCGGAAAAGACGAAGCCGCCGGCAAGCCGACGTACCCGGCGTTCTTTGGCATTGCGCGATCGCGCGCAATGGCTGCCGAATGCCATGCCCGTGCGAAGCAGGCGCTCGACAACGCGGGGCTGCTCGATTCGCGCCTCGATGACATTGCGACGTGGATTGTAAAGCGCACGAGCTAAAGACGTCGGCTCCGTCCTATCGCAGGCCAATCTTTCGCACGAGTGCGCCGAAGCGCGGGTCGCCATGAAGCGGTTCGTAGCCTGGATCGAGATGCAGGTAGATCAACCCGCCGGAGCGTGCCTGGTAGGCGCGCTCTAATGCTTCGAAGGCCTTCTCGACGTCGCCCATTGCGGCGAATCCCATCGCCAGGTATTCGGCCCTGACGTATTGGGTCCGCGACTCCTCCTCCAGGCGAGCCAGGATATCGGCGGCCTCATCGTGACGGCCGAGCGCGGCAAGCGCGCGAACGATCATGGCGTCGTAGGAACGGACCGCGCCCTCCATCCCTTGCCCGCGCTGATACCACTCGAGCGCCTTGTGCGCATCGCCTTGCGCGAGGTAGGCCGACCCGATGAAGACGGACGCACGCTGGTCGTCCTGGCTTTCCAGCGTCTTCTGCCCTTGCGCGATGGCGCCGGCGTAATCCTTCGCATAGAGCAGGGTGCGCGCCAGCCATCCGCTGTGATGCGCGGAGAGCGGGTCGAGCACGAGTGCCTTACGCAGCGTCGCGATGCTGTCAGCCAGGCGACCGACAATCGGCAGAGCCGTGCCCAACGCGAACTGCGCCTCGGCATAGTTGGGGGCGAGCGCGACGGCGCGCTCGAGCTCGCGAACGCCAGCCGCGAAGTTCCAATCGTGCCAGACCAGGACCTTCCCGATCGACGTCATCGCCTCAGCGAGATCGGGATCGCGCTCGAGCGCCTGCGCCGCGGCCGCCTTGGCGCGCGGATAACCGTCGTCGGGAGCCACCCAGTCGTCGGACAGATTGATCCAGGCGTCGGCGATACCTGCGTAAGCGCGCGCAAACCCCGGATCTTGCAGCAACGCGCTCTGGAACAGTTCCAACGCCCTCCGCAGACCCTGCTCCGAGAGCTTGTTGAAGTTGTAGCGGCCTTTCAAGTACGTGGTGTAGGCGTCGAGGTTCGTCGTCGGCGCGACCAAGTGGGCGTCGACGCCCACCAGCCGGACTTTCAAGGCCTCGACGATGGCCCGGGAAATTTCGTCTTGAATCGCAAAGACGTCCTCCAGCTGACGGTCGTACGTCTCTGACCAGAGGTGGTAACCATTTTCAACGTTGACCAATTGAGCTGTGATGCGAATCCGGTGACCGACCTTACGCACGCTGCCCTCGAGGACCGTGCTGACGCCCAGCTTGTCGCCAATCTCGCGGACGTCGATGTCTCGCTTTCCCTTGAACACGAACGACGACGTGCGTGAGGCCACCTGCACGCCGGGCACCTTGGCGAGGGCATTAATGATCTCCTCGGTCATGCCGTCGCTGAAGTACTCGTTCTCGGGGTCCGCGCTCATGTTCGTCAGCGGAAGAACCGCGATCGCTTTGAGGGCCGGCGCACCCCTCGGTGGTGTCGGCGTGGATCGCGACGGTGTGCCGCGTTCGCGAGTCGATGTCCGGAGTGCGTCGCTGAACTCGGCCACAGTCGTGAAGCGATCGGCCGGCGTCCGGGCAAGGGCCCGCGTGACCGCCGCCTCGATCGACTCGGGCACCGCTCGCAGCGTGCTCAGTCTTGGCACCGGCGACATGAGACGCTTGGCGATGATCGCTTGCGCGCTCGCCCCCGTGAACGGGGGCTCGCCGCTCAACATTTCGTAGACCACGCACGCAAGACTGTAGAGATCACTGCGGCCGTCGATGTGCGATTCACCCGAGGATTGCTCGGGACTCATATAGGTCGGCGTGCCGACCAGCATGCCGGTCTGAGTGATCGAGCCGCCCTCGCTCAGGGCCTTGCCGATGCCGAAGTCCGCGACCATCGCGGCGCCCTCGTGCAGGAGGATGTTCTCCGGTTTGATGTCGCGGTGCACCACCTGATTGCGGTGGGCGTAATCCAACGCGGATGCAATCTCTCCCGTAAGGCGCAGCACCTCATCGAGGCCGAGTTGCCGCTCTTTGTCGAGGCGCTCGCGCAACGATCGCCCCTCCATATTCGGCATGACATAAAACAACAGGCCGCCCGCCTCGCCCGAATCGTAGAGCGGCAGGATATGCGGGTGCGTGAGGCCCGCGGCCATTTTGATCTCGCGCGCGAACCGCTCGGCGCCAATCTCGGCCGAGATCTCCGGCCTGAGCACCTTGAGGGCGACCTTGCGGTCGTGGCGGAGGTCATCCGCAAGAAACACGACGGCCATGCCGCCCTGACCCAGCTCTCGCTTGAGAGCGTACCGGCCGTCGAGATCGCGTTCGACGCGTTTCTGGAGGGTGTCCACTTCGGGTTGGGGCAGGGCGCTACCGGCGAGTCCGTGGCAAGCGGCCCAGCATAGCACTCTGTTGCAAACAGCCTTTACACCGGTTCCTGCGTCGTCGCTAGAGGTGGAACGGGCGTGTCCGGGCCAATCGGCGGCTTGCGGGTATGCCACTGAGTTGCGCGCTCGAAGGCGTGCGCGAGCGCCAGGACCTTCCCTTCCGAAAAACGCGGGCCGGCGATCATCAGGCCCACTGGCAGCCCGGCGGACGTGAAACCGCAAGGCACTGAGATCGCCGGTATGCCGTAGATGTTGAACGCGCCGGTGTTCTCGAGCTCCGGATTCCGCGGCACGGC
>JANOZI010001159.1:0-4031 GCA_031429375.1 Acidobacteriota bacterium
GCAAGGCTGTCCCAGTCGACCCTGGTCTTCTCGCGGCCTTCGTCTTCGTGCCCGCGGACGAACGTCACCGTGTCGCCGCCGCCGGGATAGGTAATGGGAATGCCGGCGTAGGCGGTGGCGCCAATCGCGGCGGGCACGCCCGGGATCACTTCGAAGCGGATGCCCTGTTCGTGCAGGAAGAGCGCTTCTTCGCCGCCGTGATCGAACAGGAACGGATCGCCCCACTTGAGCCGCGCCACGGTCTTGCCTTCGCGCGCTTTCTCCGCGAGCAGGTAACAGATGGCTTCCTGATCCGAAGGCTGAGGGGCGGCGCTGCCGACGTCGATCCGCTCGGCCGAGGCCGGTGCGGCGTCGAGCAGGTGCGGATGAACCATGTGATCGAAGATCACGACGTCGGCTTTCTGCAGGCAGCGGAAGCCGCGCAAGCTGATCAGATCGGGAGCGCCGGGGCCCGCGCCGATCAGATAGACAGTGGAACGCACGGGGAAATACTAGTCCGAGTTCAGAGTTCAGAGTTAAGAGTTTAGAGTTAAGGTTCAAACGTTCAGAGCCAAGAGTCTGACTCTCTGCACTCTTAACTCTGCACTCTCAACTCTGCACTCAACGTGATGCGACCGGCCCGTAGTACCCGCGCTTGGTGCGGGGCGTCACGTTCGGGCGCGCCACCTGAACTACGACGCGGCGGAACGCGCCGTCGCGACGGGGGTTCTTTGACGCGTAGCCCATCGTGTACTGGCTCGAGAGCTCCTCCGCAATCTGGCCGTAGACGTCCTTCAGCTCTTCGACCTTCTGCGCGAAGAACGCGCGCCCGCCGGTTTCCTGCGCCAGCTGCCGCAGCACGAACTCGGCCTCGCGGAAGCCGCGCAGCGCGCCGGTCTCGCGCGGCTGCAGGCCGATGGTGTAGATCGCCACCTCTGAACGCTTGGCCAGCTCCAGCACTTCCTCGAAGGTCACCAGGCTCGAGGTGTCTTCGCCGTCAGACAGGATGATGATCGCCTGACGCCGGATCTCGTCGGGGTTCTTCGCCTTGACCTTCGCGAGCTCCTTGAGCGAGATGTAGACCGCATTGTGCAGCGCCGTCGATCCGCCGGACGAGGTGTGGCGGATTGCCGACTCCAGATCCTCCACCTTATTGGTGAAGGCCTGCCGGATCTCGACGCGGCTGTCGAAGTCGACGACCTGCGCCATGTCTTGCGGCCGGATCTTCTTCGCAAAACCGATCGCCGCTTCCTGCGCGGTCTCCATGCGCTGCTCCATGCTGGCGCTCGAATCGATCAGCAGCGACAGCGCGATCGGCAGGTTGGTCTTGTTGAAGAAGCTCATGTCCTGCTTGGCGCCGTCTTCGAACACCGAGAAATCGCCCTGCTCGAGGTCGGTGACGTAATGATTCTGGCCGTCGGTCACCGTGACATTGAGCGAGACCACTTCGATGCCGGCGCGAAAGACCTGCGCTTTCTCCTGGCCCGTGGCTGGGGCAGGTGCGGCAGGTGAGGCCGGTTGGCCAGCGGGAACCGGCACCGCTTGCGCCGCGATCGACACGAGCGCCGTGAACAAAAAAGCGCGCAGCATTATTTGACCGCTTGTCCTCTCGCCGGCGCGCCGACCGCGGCGAGTCCGGCTTTGGCGGCACTGACTTCGATTTTCTCGGGCGGAATCAGCCGATCCGGGCGCGCATACACCACTTGATGCTGCGACTTGAGGATCTTCGCCAGCTCCTGCATGCGCCCTTCGAAGCCCATGCTGGTCACCACGTCGAAGCGGACGCCGCCGCTCGTCTTGGGACCGAGATCGAGCACCGCAGCGCGGTTGCGCGAAGCATCATCCAGGCTCGAGCCGCCCTGGCTGGTCAGCACCAGTGCGTGCAGCATCGCGCCGCTCTTCTTCAAGTCGTCGAGCAGGTCGCGATAGTGGCGGGTGCTGTGCTCGACGTTCTCGGTCGTCACCGCCACGATGGCGGCGCGGTCTGATTCGCGCCGTTCGAGTCCCTTGCTGGTTTCCTGGATGGCGTCGAGCAGGGTCGCGCCCGACTGCGGCGCGGCGAACACCCGCTTGGCCGCGTCCTGCAGTTGCTTCTGGTCGGTGGTGTAATCACGCACCACCGTCGGCCGATCGGCCACGGTGATGAGGGCGATCGGGCCGAGGCCGTCGATGGCGCGGAAGAATGCGGCGAGCGCCTTGCGCAAATCCGGAATGGTGTCGTTCGCTGCCTGGCTGTTGTCGACGATCACGGCGACCGGCATCGGCGTGGTAGCCGGGCCGGCGCGCAGCACCTCGCGGCTGGCACCGTCTTCCCTGACGACGAAGTCGGTGGTGCGCAGGCCGGTGATCGGGGCGTGGGTTTTGTCGTCGAACACGCTGACGTACAGCACGCGCTCCCTTGCAGGAGCCTGCCTGGTTGTAGCGGTACTCACAGTCGTGACGCCGCGAAGGCCGGCCTTCGCAACCGAAGTCCCGCTTGCTTCGGCGAGCCAGGCTCCGAGAGGGATCGAAAGGGCGAAGAGGGCCCCGGCAGAGAATCGAACGAGCGTTGCGTGCCGCATCGGTAACTGACTTTCCATGCTGCCGCCGAGGCGCATCGGGCAGCGACAAGCAAGTATATCGCTCTGACCCCTTGCAATACACTGGAGCGGTGCCGCCCACTTCGCCAAGTACCTGGCAGCTCATCGGCCAACTGAGCACGATTGGCCTGTCGTTCGTATTCGCGCTGGTGATGGGCTTCGGCGCGGGATACTGGCTCGACAAACAGTTCGGCACCTCGCCCTGGCTGGCATTTCTAGGGTTTTTCTTGGGGCTCGCCGCAGGCATCCTCAATGTCTACCGCGTGATGCAGCTCGCACAGAAAAAACCCTGACAGGGACGGCACTTCTTGACGGGGCGGCACTACCTGACGGGGCGATACTTCTTGACGGGGCGGCACTACTTGAGGCGGAACTGCCTGCCGGCAGAAAGCTCTTCCCCGTCAAGGATTACCTTCCCGTCAAGAATCACCTTCCCGTCAAGAATTACCTCCCCGTCATGATTGAAAGAGTCGCCCGCGACGCGACCATCATTTGCGTGATCATGATCGCGCTGGCTGCTTTGTGGAGGCGCGATCTCGCAACCCCTCTGGGAGTCGCATCAGGCGGGCTACTGATAGCACTGGCATTCTGGGCGATTCACGGGACGGTCGCGGCGCTGATTCGGACCCAATCCGAGGGCGACGTGCCTCGTAAAAGGCCGGGTTTCCCGCTAGTGAAGTTTTTCACAAGGCATGTTATGCTGGGTCTCGCAGCCTACGTTATGATGATGCGTTTGCGCGTCGACCCGGTGGCCATGCTGATGGGCGTTTCGTCGCTCGGGGCAGCGGCCGCGGTCGAAGCGGTGAGGGGTTTGCGATGGAGGCGTTTCCCGTGAGAACAAGTCGGTTCCTTTTGTCGTTGCTGTTCGGATTCGTGATTCTCGGCGTGGCCGCGCCGGTCTACGCCCAGGAAGCCGCTGCGGCGGGGGCCGAGAATTCCGCGCTCGTGCAGTGGTCGATCATCACCGCCGGTTTCGCGCTGGCCATCGCCGCCGCCGGCGCCGCGATCGGACAGGGCATGGCCGTGGCCTCGGCCACCGAAGCGATCGCGCGCAACCCGGGCGCCGTCGGCGAAATCCGCGGCTCGCTGATCCTGGGCCTCGTGCTGATCGAGTCGCTCGTGATCTACGTGCTGCTCATCTCGCTCATCCTGTTCTTCCTGAAACCATTTGGTGGTTGACAGCGAGTGCAGAGTTAAGAGTTCAGAGTTCAGAACAACGGGGGCGGGCCTGAAGGCTTCGCCCCCGTTTTCTTTTTTCTGAAACCTCTTAACGCTTGACTCTAAACTCTGAACTCTGAACTCTAAACTCTAAACTCTGAACTCAACGTGTCCCTGACCGCCTTAGACGGCCTGTTGCTCCTGATGGTCCTCATCTGGGGGACGAATTTCTCCCTGGTCAAGGTCGCGCTCAGAGATTTCCCCGAGGTCGCCTTCAACGCGATGCGCATGCTGACGAGCGCCATCGTGTTTGTT
>JANOZI010001160.1:0-1672 GCA_031429375.1 Acidobacteriota bacterium
GTTCCTGTCCGAAGCCCGTTCGATCACGAACCTGATCGGCAACGGCGTGGCGACGCTGGCGATCGCCAAGTGGGATGGGGCACTCGACGTCGCGCACTTGCGACGAATGCTTGACCGCGGTCCGAGCGGCACGGCGACCGCAGATGTCGCCGACGATCGCGACTCAAGTGAAGTCCGACACGCAGTTCCTCCCCTCCCCGCCATGCATCAAATCAAGACGCCGTCCTAGGCAATCCGTTACCCAGTTGAGCTGGCACGGAGTTCGCTAGTAGAGCCGCAGGTCAGCATCGGTTTTTCTCCGGCCAACGGGAGGTTAACGTGTTTGAGATTCGAAAGGCACGACGAGGCTTTGCCTCGATGTCACAGGAAAAGCAGCGTGAAATTGCCAGCAAAGGCGGCCGTGCCGCCCATGCGAAGGGCACGGCCCACGAGTGGTCGGCTGAAGAAGCGCGCCGGGCCGGACGCAAGGGCGGACAGGCCAGCCGCGGCGGACGCGGGAAGCTCCCTTCCGTAGCGTAGGAACGAAGGGTTAGACAGTACGACTACAGAAGGCAGAAGTTGGAAGCGCACTACCCCCGTGGCTTCTAACTTCTGACTTCTCTGTTCTCGCCCTTTTCGACCTGGACCCGCGCGTCGTTGAAGCACGCGCCGCCGCCCAGGTCGGCGAGCGTGTCTGGCGTCAACGCGTTCGAAGTGAAGCCGTTGGCCGTGTGCCGTCGCCACACGCCTTTCGGCATCGCCACAGTACCCGGCCGCATCAGCGGTGTCAGGTGCGCTCTCACTCGCACTTCTCCCAACGCATTCCACACTCGAATCGCATCGCCCTCGTCGATGCCGCGGTGCGCGGCGTCGTCGGGATTTATTTCCAGCGTTACTATCGGGCGCGGCAGTTCGCCGAGCGTCGAGCTGATGGTGCGATCGCTGGCCGGTGAAATCATCGCGAGCGGAAATTCCGCCGTCCCCGGGTCGGGCTGGTAGCCGTAGAGCCCTTTTGGCGCCTGCCTGTTCAGCGCTTCGGGGAACAAATCGATCTTGCGATCGGGCGTCTTGGGAAACACGTCGACGAACTGGATCGGCCGGCCGCCGTGCGGCGGGGCCGCCTTCCAGTCTTCACGGAGCCCGTCGCCGACCTGCGCGGGAAGTCCGCTCAGCACGGCCAACATCGCCTCCAGCTCGTCGGCCGGATCGCCGTCGATCGTCAGGTCCAGCCTCCGCGCCAGGTCCATGAACACGTCGTGGTTGGGCCGCGCTTCGCCGACCGCGTCGATCACGGGCCTGCCGAGCTGCGCGCCGGCCCAATTGACGGTGTCAGGATCGGCACGCTCACCCGCCAGGAACAGGGCCCGCAGCGAACTCGTGTCGCAGCTGCGCATCAGCTTGCCTTCAGGATCTTCGCGCTTGATGGCACGGATCGCGGTCGGTGCCGTGAACAGCGTCGCAACGCGGTAGCGATCGACGATGCGCCAGTAGGTGCCGGCGTCCGGCGTGCCGACGGGCTTGCCCTCGAACATCAGCGTGGCGCAGCCGTGCAGCAGCGGGCCGTAGACGATGTACGAGTGCCCAACCACCCAGCCGATGTCGGAGGCCGCCCAGAACACCTCACCGGCTCGCGCGCCGTAGACGGCGCTCATTGAATAGGCCAGCGCGACGCAGTAGCCGCCGGTGTCGCGCT
>JANOZI010001161.1:0-4454 GCA_031429375.1 Acidobacteriota bacterium
TGCTCGGCCTCGTCGGCTCGACCGGCCGCACCACCGGCGCGCACCTGCATTACGAAGTCCGCGCCAACGGCCGCATTCTCAATCCGCTCCAGCTCCTGCTGAATCCTCGCCGCAGCGCCGCGAACTAGCGGCGCGCCCAGCGTATAATCGGGAGATAGGCATCCTGCCCTCTTCCCAACATGCTTGGCCAGCTCCTAACTAAAGTCCTCGGCAGCCAGAACGACCGCGACCTCAAGAAGCTGCGCCCCCGCGTCGCCGAAATCAACACGTTCGAGCCCGCAATCACGGCGCTCAGCGACGAACAGCTGCGCGCCAAGACCGCCGAGTTCAGGAGCCGCCTCGCTAGCGGCGAGACGATCGACGATGTGCAGGCCGAGGCGTTTGCCGTGGTGCGCGAAGCCGGCCGCCGCGTGCTGCAGATGCGGCATTACGACGTCCAGCTGATCGGCGGGATCGTGCTGCACAACGGCACCATCGCCGAAATGAAAACCGGTGAAGGCAAGACGCTGGTCGCCACGCTGCCCGCGTATCTCAACGCGCTCGAAGGCGGCGGCGTTCACGTCGTCACCGTCAACGATTACCTGGCGCGCCGCGACTCGGAGTGGATGGGCCGGCTCTATCGCTTTCTCGGCATGTCGGTGGGCGTGATTCAACACGACCTCAACGACCAGCAGCGCCAGGTCGCCTACGGCTGCGACATCACCTACGGCACCAACAACGAGTTCGGCTTCGACTACCTGCGCGACAACATGAAGTTCGACCTCGGCGCGATGGTGCAGCGCGGCCATCATTTCGCAATCGTGGACGAAGTCGACAGCATCCTGATCGACGAAGCGCGCACGCCGCTGATCATCTCGGGGCCGGCGGAAGAGTCCACCGATCTCTATTACGAAGTCGATCGCATCATCCCCAAGCTGACGCGCGGCGAGGTCCACCAGGGCCAGGCCAAGGGCGAGGACCGCGACCGCCTCGAAGCCTCGGGCGACTACGTCGTCGACGAAAAGAACAAGACCGCCACGCTGACCGAAACCGGCATGGCCAAGGCCGAGCAGCTGCTGGCGCACCGCATGCAGCCCGGCGGCCTCTACGATCCCGCGAACCTGCCGCTGCTCCACCACGTGCAGCAGGCGCTGCGCGCGCACGTGCACTATAAGCTCGACGTGCAGTACATGATCAAGGACGGCGGCGTCGTAATCGTCGACGAGTTCACCGGCCGCCTGATGCCGGGCCGGCGCTGGAGCGACGGGCTGCACCAGGCCGTCGAGGCCAAGGAAGGCGTCAAGATCGAGCGCGAAAACCAGACGCTCGCCACCATCACCTTCCAGAACTACTTCCGCAAGTACAAGAAGCTGTCGGGCATGACCGGCACGGCCGAAACCGAAGCGTCCGAATTCAACAAGATTTACAAGCTCGACGTGATGGTGATGCCCACCAACCGCCCGATGATGCGCATCGAGGAACCGGACCTCGTGTACCGCACCGAGGCCGAAAAGTGGGCCGCGATCGTCGACGACATCATCAAGCGGCAGGAAGAAGGCCGCCCGGCGCTGGTCGGCACCGTCTCGATTGAAAAGTCCGAGCGGCTGTCGAGCATGCTCAAGAAAAAGGGCACGAAGCACATCGTGCTCAACGCGAAGTACCACGCCCAGGAAGCCGAGATCGTCGCGCAAGCCGGCCGCAAGGACGCGGTGACGATCGCCACCAACATGGCGGGCCGCGGCACCGACATTCTGCTCGGCGGCAATCCGGAGTACATGTCGCGCCAGCAAAGCCTCAACGAAGGCGTGGCGGAAAAAGTCATCAAGGGCGAAGAGAAGTACGTCGACGACGACGAGTTCGTCAACTTCTTTCACATCGACAGCTTCTACCGCGTGAAGCGCGACGACTGGGACCGCATCTTCACGCACTTCAAGCGCCAGTGCGAAGACGAACACAAGCAGGTCGTCAACCTCGGCGGCCTCCACATCGTCGGCACCGAGCGCCACGAAGCGCGGCGCATCGACAACCAGTTGCGCGGCCGCGCCGGACGCCAGGGCGACCCCGGCTCGTCGCGGTTCTACCTGTCGCTCGAAGACGACCTGATGCGGATTTTCGGGTCGGACCGCATTTCGGGCCTGATGCAGCGGCTCGGCATGGAAGAAGGCGTGCCGATCGAACACGGCATGGTGTCGCGCGCCATCGAGCGCGCGCAGAAGCAGGTGGAAGCGCAGAACTTCGCCGTCCGCAAGCACCTGCTCGAATACGACGACGTGATGAACAAGCAGCGTGAGAGTGTCTACACGCTGCGCCGCGAGATTCTCGAGGGCAAGATCCACCTCAGCGAGGAAGACATCACCGACATCCGCGGCTACGTGATGGCCACGGCGGAAGAGTTGTTCGACGAGAAGATCGAGGAATTCATCGGGCCCGAGGTGGAGAGCGAAGACTGGGACATCCCGGCTCTCGAGCGCGAGCTGGGCCAGCTGTTTGCCCTTGCCGAAGAGGATTTCAAGAGCGTCGACGGCGCCCAGATGAGCTCGGACGAGCTGCGCGACGCGCTGTGGGCCAAGGTCGTCAAGAAGTACACCGACAAGGAAAACATCGTTCCGCGCGACATCCTCACCAAGGTCGAGCGCGACCTGATGCTGCAGATCGTCGATCAGCAGTGGAAGGATCACCTCTACTCGCTCGACCACCTGAAGGAAGGCATCGGCCTGCGCGGCTACGGCCAGCGCGATCCGCTGGTCGAGTACAAGAAAGAAAGTTTCGCGCTGTTCCAGGACATGCGCCGGCGGATCGAAGAAGAGGTCGTCAAGTACTTGTGGTGGCTGCGGCCGGTGGTGGAGCACGGCGAGGCCACGCTGGCGGCCCCGGCGCGGCCCGCGCCTCGAAAACCCGCCGCGCTCAACTACAACAACCCCGCACAGGAGCGGCCGTCGGTGTTCAACCAGCCCGCGGCGGCGCCGGCCGGGGCGCCGAACGACCTCGTGCAGGACCGCGCGCCGGCACGCGTCGGCGGCGACGACGTGATCAAGACGGTGAAGCGGGAAGAGCCGAAGATCGGCCGCAACGATCCGTGCTGGTGTGGCAGCGGGAAAAAGTTCAAGAAATGCCACGGGGCTTAGGACATCCATGACACCTACGCAGACCAAAGAAGCCATCAATAAATCGCTCGAGGCTGGTCTGCGGACCGCGCTCACCTTCGACGACATCCTGCTGGTGCCGCGGCACTCGACGGTGCTGCCCGCGCAGGTGGACGTCAGCACGAAGCTCACCAGGAACATCCGCTTGAACGTGCCGCTGCTGAGCGCGGCGATGGACACCGTCACCGAATCGGAAATGGCGATCGCCATGGCGCAGCAAGGCGGCCTCGGCGTGATTCACAAGAACCTGGCGATCGAAGACCAGGCGCTCGAGGTCGATCGCGTCAAGCGGTCCGAGAGCGGCATGATCGTCAACCCGATCACCGTCGCGCCGAACGCGCTGATCCGCGAAGCGCTCGAGCTGATGCAGAAGTACCGCATCTCGGGCGTGCCGATCACCGAAGACGGCAGCAAGGAAGGCCGGCTGGTCGGCATCCTGACCAATCGCGACCTCCGCTTCGAGACCAACACCGCGCGGCCGGTGTCGGAAGTGATGACCAGGGAGCGGCTGATCACCGTGCCGGTCGGCACCACGCTCGACCAGGCGCGCGAGATCCTGCACAAGGCCAAGGTCGAAAAACTTCTCGTCGTCGACAAGGAGTTCCGGCTCAAGGGACTGATCACCGTCAAGGACATCCAGAAGGCGATCAGGTATCCAAACGCCTGCAAAGACGCGCTGGGCCGGTTGCGCACCGGCGCCGCGGTCGGCATCGCGCGCGACACGCTGGAGCGCGCCACTGCCCTCGTCAATGCGCACGTTGACGTGCTCGTGGTCGACACCGCGCACGGCCACTCGCAGGGCGTGATGGACATCGTCAAGCTGCTGAGGAAGACGTTTCCGGATGTGGATTTGATCGCGGGCAACGTCGCGACCGCCGAGGCTACTGAAGCGCTGATCGCGATCGGCGTAGACGCCGTGAAGGTCGGCAGCGGCGCCGGCTCGATCTGCACCACGCGCATCGTCGCCGGCATCGGCATGCCGATGATCTCGTCGATCGCCGAGTGCGCGGCGGCCGCGGCGAAGCGCGGCATTCCGGTGATTGCCGACGGCGGCATCCGCACCTCGGGCGACGTGGTGAAGGCGCTGGCGGTCGGCGCGAGCGCGGTGATGGCCGGCAACCTGTTCGCCGGCACCGATGAGAGCCCTGGCGAGTTGATCCTGTATCAAGGCCGCACCTTCAAGGAATACCGCGGCATGGGATCGATCGGCGCGATGCGCCGGGGCAGCCGCGACCGCTACTTCCAGGACGACTTCGAGCTCGAAAGCGGCACCAGTCCCGCGGGCAAGCCGAGCATGGAGAAGCTGGTGCCCGAAGGCATCGAGGGCCGCGT
>JANOZI010001162.1:0-4361 GCA_031429375.1 Acidobacteriota bacterium
ATCATGGCGATCTACCAGGCGCGCTTCAATCGCTACCTCGAAGACCGCGGCCTCAAGCCGAAGACCGACGCCAAGGTGTGGGCGTTTCTCGGCGACGGCGAGACCGACGAGCCCGAATCACTCGGCGCCATCACGCTGGCATCGCGCGAGAAGCTCGACAACCTGATCTTCGTGATCAACTGCAACCTGCAGCGCCTCGACGGGCCGGTGCGCGGCAACGGCCAGATCATCCAGGAGCTCGAGGCGATTTTCCGCGGCGCCGGCTGGAACGTCGTCAAGTGCATCTGGGGCACCGAATGGGATGCGCTGCTCGAGAAAGACAGCGACGGCCTGCTCGTCAAGCGGATGGGCGAGATCGTCGACGGCGAGTACCAGAAGTACGCGGTCGAGTCGGGCGCGTACGTGCGCAAGCACTTCTGGGGCGCGGATCCGCGGCTGCTCGACATGGTCAAGCACCTCTCGGACGAGCAGCTCAAGAAGCTGACGCTCGGCGGCCACGATCCCGAAAAGGTCTACAACGCCTACAAGCGCGCCGTGGAAACCAAGGGCGGGCCCACGCTGGTGCTCGCGCGCACCATCAAGGGTTACGGCGTCGGCGAATCCGGCGAAGGCAAGAACATCACCCACCAGCAGAAGAAGCTCAACGACGACGAAGTGAAGGCGTTCCGCACCCGCTTCGGCATTCCGATCTCGGATGACGAAGTCGCGCAGGCGCCGTTCTACCGCCCGGCGCCCGACAGCGTCGAGATGAAGTACATCCAGGAGCGCCGCGCCGCGTTGAACGGCCCCGTGCCCAGGCGCGTGGTCCGCAACGAGCCGATCAAGGCCGATCTCGCCGAGGCGTTCGCGGAATTCCACAAGGGCACCGAAGCGCGCAAGGCGTCGACGACCATGGTGTTCGTGCGGATGTTGTCGAAGCTGCTGCGCGACGAGCAGATCGGCAAGCTGGTGGTGCCGATCGTGCCCGACGAAGCGCGCACCTTCGGCATGGAAGCGCTGTTCCGCCAGGTCGGCATCTACGCGCACAGCGGCCAGCTGTACGAGCCGGTCGACCGCGACACGCTGCTCTACTACAAGGAAGAATCCGACGGCCAGATTCTCGAAGAGGGCATCAACGAAGCCGGCTCGATGTCGTCGTTCATCGCCGCGGGCACCGCGTATGCGACGCACGGGCTCAACATGATCCCGTTCTTCATCTTCTATTCGATGTTCGGCTTCCAGCGCGTCGGCGACCTGATCTGGGCCGGCGCCGACATGCGCATGAAGGGCTTCGTGGTCGGCGGCACGGCCGGCCGCACCACGCTCAACGGCGAAGGCCTGCAGCACGAAGACGGCCAGAGCCATGTGCTGGCGCTGCCGGTGCCGAACTGCCAGTCGTACGATCCGGCGTTTGCCTACGAGCTCGCGGTGATCATCGAAGACGGCATCAAGCGCATGTATCGCGACCAGGAAGACATCTTCTATTACCTGACCGTGATGAACGAGCAGTACGAACATCCGCCGATGCCCGAGGGCGTGACGGAGGGCATTCTCAAGGGGATGTACATTTGCCGCCCGACCGGCCAGCCGAAAGCGAAGCTGCGCGCGAACTTGTTCGGCAGCGGCACCATCCTGTTGCAGGCGCTCGAGGCGCAGAAAATTCTCGAAGAGAAATACGGCGTGGGCGCCGACGTGTGGAGCGTCACGAGCTATGTGAACCTCCATCGCGACGGGCACGCATGCGAGCGATGGAACCGGCTGCACCCGGCCGAGAAGCCGAAGGTGCCGTACGTGGCGCAGGTCACGAAAGACGCGCCCGGCGTGTTCGTCGCGGCGTCCGATTACCTGAAGGCGCTGCCGGACTCGATCGATCGGTGGCTGCCCAAGCCGCTGCAGGCGCTCGGCACCGACGGGTTCGGCCGCAGCGACTCGCGCGCGGCGCTACGCAACTTCTTCGAGGTCGACGCGCGGTTCATCGTCGTGGCGACGCTGTATGCGCTGATGCAGGACAAGAAGGTCGACGCCGATCTGGTGCAGAAGGCGATCACAGATCTCGGGATTGACACCGAGAAGTCAAATCCGGCGGTGAGTTAACGTGGCCGAGTTTATCCTCCCGAATTTAGGTGACGGCGTCGCCCAGGGCGACGTGTTGAAGGTGCTCGTCAAGGTCGGCGACACGATCGCGGTCGATCAGCCGGTCGTGGAACTGGAAACCGATAAAGCGACGCTTGAAGTGCCGTCGGACGTCGCGGGCATCGTCAAGGAGATCCGGGTCAAGGCCGGCGATAAGATCAAGCCGGGACAAGCCGTGCTCGTGATGGAGAACGGAGCGGGCGGTACGGCGGCTGCACCACCGAAAGAGGAAGCCAACAGTCAAGAGGCTCCTCAAGGCGAAGCTGCCAAACCAGACGCCTCGACACAAGAAGCTCCGAAGCAAGAAGCTCCGAAACAAGAAGCTCCGAAGCAAGAAGCTGCAAAACCAGGGGCGCCCAAAGCTGCTCCGCCGACTCCAGACGCCGAGAGGGCCCCGGCCGCATCAGACGAACCCACGGCGGCAGACCGGCCGAGGGCATCGGTGGTCGATATTGCAGCCGCTCGTCAACCGGCGGCACCTGCGCCGTCCGCTCCGCTGCCGTCGCTGCACACGTCCTCGCCCGCCGCGCCGTCGGTGCGTCGCTTGGCGCGGGAGATCGGCGTCGACGTCAGCCAGGTGACGGGCACCGGCCCCGGCGGGCGCATCACGCAGGATGACGTCAAGGAATTTGCCAAGCGCGTGATGCACAGCATTGGCGGCAACGGCCAGGCCGCGGCCGCGTCGCCGCGTCCGTCAGGGGCGGGCGGCGTCAGCCCCGGGCCTCCGCTGCCCGATTTCGCCAAGTGGGGCGAGGTCGAACGCAAGCCGATGACGGGCATCCGCCGCAAGACCGCCGAACACCTCAGCCACGCGTGGACGGCGATTCCGCACGTCACGCAGTTCGACAAGGCCGACATCACCAGCCTCGAGCAGGTCCGCAAGAAGTACCGCGCCGAAGTCGAAAAGGCGGGCGGCAACCTGACCGTCACCGCCATCGCGGTGAAGGTGATCGCCAGCGCGCTGAAGGCGTTCCCGCAGTTCAACGCCTCGGTCGACGCGGCGGGCGAGTCGATCGTCTACAAGAAGTACATCAACGTCGGCATCGCGGTCGACACCGACAACGGCCTGCTGGTGCCGGTGATCCGCAACGCCGACCGCAAGAACCTGATCGAGCTGTCGGTCGAGATCAACCAGCTCGCCGACAAAGCCAAGGCCCGCAAGCTGTCGCTCGACGAGATGTCGGGCGGGTCGATGTCGATCTCGAACCTCGGCGGCATCGGCGGCACGGCCTTCACGCCGATCATCAACTGGCCGGAGGTCGCCATTCTCGGCATCTCGCGCGGCGGGTTCGAGCCGGTGTGGAACGGCACGGTCTTCGAGCCGCGGCAGATGCTGCCGCTCTCGCTCAGCTACGACCACCGCCTGATTGACGGCGCCGATGCAATCCGTTTCTTGCGCTGGGTCGCGGAAGCCCTCGAACAACCCTTCACCCTGGCGCTGAGGGGTTAGCCCGTGGCGCATCACGTCGCGGTGATTGGGGCGGGCCCCGGCGGCTACGCGGCTGCGTTCTATGCCGCCGACCTCGGCCTGAAGGTCACGCTCATCGACAACGAGAAGAATCCCGGCGGTGTGTGCCTGTATCGCGGCTGCATTCCGTCGAAGGCGCTGCTGCACGTCGCCAAGGTGCTGGACGAGTCGAAGCACGCCAGCGAGTGGGGCATCGAGTTCGGCGCGCCGAAGATCGACGTCGACAAGCTGCGCGACTACAAGAACCGCGTCGTCGAGAAGCTGACGAGCGGCACCGGGCAGGTGTCGAAGTTCCGCAAGGTCAATTACATCCAGGGCTGGGCGTCGATTGTCGACGCGAAGACCATCAAGGTCAAGAAGGCGGGCGGTGTCGAAGAGACCGTTGCGGTCGACTACATCATCGTCGCCACCGGATCGCTGCCGACGAAGATCCCGGCGCTGGCGATCGACTCGCCGCGCGTGCTCGACTCGACCGGCGCGCTCAACCTGCCGGAAATTCCGAAGACGATGCTGGTGATCGGCGGGGGATACATCGGGCTCGAGCTCGGGTCGGTATATGCGGCGCTCGGCACGAAAGTGTCGGTGGTTGAGATGACACCCGGCTTGCTGCCCGGCGCGGATCGCGATCTGGTCAAGATTCTCGCGCAGCGCGTCGAGAAGATTTACGACAAGATCATGGTATCGACCAAGGTCACCGCGATGAAGGCCGGCAAGGACCGGGTCACCGTGTCGTTCGAGGGCGAGGGCGCGCCGAAGGAAGCGAACTACGACTACGTGCTGG
>JANOZI010001163.1:0-8377 GCA_031429375.1 Acidobacteriota bacterium
TCGGCGCGCTCGACGTCGTAGGTATTGAAGCCGTGGTAGTTGCCGACGACGACGTTGGTGCCGGTGAAGGCGAGGTCTGAATTGGTGTAGCCCGAACCGGGCGGCGGCGGTGTCGGCGGCGCGTTCGGATCGGGCGGTGGCGCCGCCGGAGTGCCCGGCGGCGGCTCGGGCGCGGTAACCGAACCGGCCGGCAGCTTGGGATCGAAAAACCCATCGGGCTTCGGCAGGTTCGCCACCAGCTCCATGTTCCAGGCGGCCTGCCCGCCGTCACGGAAGCCGGGTTTGAGCCCGATGCGCGGGTCCTTCGGGTTGGGCGCGGGTTGTTGCGCCGAGACTGCGAGCACAACCGTGATCGCGATTGCCAGGACGCTGAACGATTTCTTCATTGATTTCTCCCGCGGCACCCCTAAAGGGGTGCCCTACGATCACACCGGCACTCCATAAAGGGGTGCCCTACGTCCGACCGTCGCATTATTGCGGTCGGGTCACATCCGACGAGGTGGGCGGCGCACTCCATTCGGGAGGGTTCTGGCCCATCAGGTGCCGGACGAAATAATCGAAGCGCTTGCGCTCGCCGTAGTCGGCGTAGTCGCCGCCACGGCCGGCATTGTGTTCCGCGCCCGGGATCATCAGGAAGTCGAAATTCTTGTTCGCCTTGAGCAGCGCGCTGACCACTTGCAGCGTCGACGCCGGGTCGACGTTGGTATCCAGCTCGCCGACGATCAACAGGACCTTGCCCTGCAGGCGCCACGCGTTATCGACGTTGGACGAAGACGAGTACTGCGGGCCGATCGGCCATCCCATCCACTGTTCGTTCCACCAGATCTTGTCCATCCGGTTGTCGTGACAGCCCGCGTACGAGACGGCGACCTTGTAGAAATCGGGATGGAAGAGCAGCGCCCCGAGCGAATTCTGCCCGCCCGCCGACCCGCCATAAATGCCGACCCGCGTGATGTCGTACCACGGATTCTTTGCCGCAAACGCCTGGTGCCAGAGAATCCGATCCGGAAAGCCGGCGTCCTTGATGTTCTGCCACGCCACATCGTGAAATGCCTTCGAGCGGTTCGAGGTGCCCATGCCGTCCATTTGCACCACGATGAAGCCAAGCTCGGCCTGGGCCTGCATGCCCGTGAAGGTCGAGAAGGACTTGGGCGTGTGCGTACCGTGCGGTCCGGCGTAGATGTATTCGATCACCGGATACTTTCGCGACGGATCAAAACTCTTCGGCTTCCACACCAGGCCCCAGATGTCGGTCTTGTTGTCGCGGCCTTTGGCGACGAACACTTCGGGCGCACGCCAGCCCACGCTGGTGAGGCCGGTCATATCGCCGCGTTCGATTTCCACGGGAGCGGGCTCGGACCCGCGGTGCAGCTCCAGCACCGGCGCGAGGTCGACGCGCGAATAGTGATCGACAAACAGGCTCATGTCGGATGAGAACTCCACGACGTGGTTGGCATCCGCCGTCGTCAGTTGCGTGAGACCCGTGCCGTCGAGGTTGATGCGGTAGTAGTGCTGGTAGTAAGGGTCCTTGCCGGCCGTCATGCCGCCGGCGCTGAACCAGAGCTGCCGCTTCTCGTCATCCACCTTCACGACATGCCGGACCGGCCATTCGCCCCTGGTGATCTGTTTCTTCACGGCACCGCTCGCGCCGTCGATCAGGTAGAGGTGATTCCAGCCGTCGCGCTCCGACATCCAGACGATTTCCCTGCCGTCGTTGAGGTCGTAGCGGAATCGCTTGCCGGCCTGGAGCGTCGCGGCGGAGCGGTTGTAATAGAAGAAGGTCTTCGGCTCTTCCGAGATCGCCGCGCGCGCGTGCCCGGTTTGCGCGTCAACCTCGATGACGCGGAAGACCTGGTGGCCGCGCTCGTTGTACTCGAAGGTGACCGCGCGGCCGTCTTTGCGCCACACCAGGTCCGAGAGATCGAACGGGTTGGGGAAGAGCGCCGGCGAGACGACGATCGGCCTGGAGGCGCGAATGTCGAACAGCACCGGTTGCTCGAGGTCGAGCAGGTCGCCGGGCTTGGCGTACTGCATGGCCCAGTGCTGCGGTTGCAGCTGATCTTCAGGCGACGAGGACACGTAGTGGACGAGGCGGCGGTAGCCCGGCCGCACCCGATACGCCGCCAGCCGCGTGGAATCGGGCGACCACGCGATCGACGAAGCGTCGTAATAGTTGCCTTCGGAACCGTCCGTGCTGAGCACGATGCGCTTGTCCCCGCCGAACGGGCGGATCGCGACGTTGTAGTTGTCGATGAACGCCATCCACTTGCCGTCGGGCGACATGCGCGGCCGGGCCGTGACGCCGGACTGGTCGCCGCGCACCGGGCCGGTGATGCCGCGCCGGATCTCGCCCGGCCTGGCTGCCTCCGGCGTGCGGCACACGTAATCGGCGAGCGTGCACGTCCACCGCGCGCCCGCGACGCTGGCCTCGATCGCGCTCAGCGCGTCGTTGAAGGTAAAGGTCTGGAAGGGAAGCCGGTGCGGCTTGTACGCCTCGCCCGATGCTTTCGACAGCGCCTCGGCGAGCCGCTGATGATCGAACGCCGGTTGCTTCTGGCGGGTATCGGCGTCGAAGACGACGAACTCGAATCCATCCGGATGCGTGCGCCGGTACCAGAACCGATGGGTGGTGCCGAGCCACGCCGGCGCGTCGGTGACGTTCAGCGCCATCGACTCGTATTGATCGCGAAGCGACTGCGCGCGCTCGTAATCGGCCTTGGTGACCTGGGCCGCGGCAATCGAGGGGACAAGGGTGACGGCGACTCCGAGCCAGCCGAGCACGAACCGGTTCTTCATAGGGTTTCCCGGGGACATCTTAGTGGAAATGCGATACTGCGTGGCATCTCGCGATGCGGATTGGTGCGGCACTGATTGGGTTGGTCGTCTTGAGTGGGACGGGTGGTGGTACGAGCCTCCGCCTTCGCCCAACGGCTTCGGCGCGACAGGCCCGCCTGCTCGTCAGCCGATGAGCGCGCCCTCCTACCGGTCCGACATCGACGGGCTTCGTGCCATCGCGGTACTGGCCGTGATCGGCTTCCACGCCTTCCCGATGTGGCTGCCCGGCGGCTTCGTCGGGGTCGACATCTTCTTCGTGATTTCCGGGTACCTGATTTCGACCATCATCCTGACGGCGGTGAACGCCGGCCGATTCAGCTTCGCCACCTTCTATGCTCGCCGAATCAGGCGCATCTTCCCGGCCCTGATCGCCGTGCTCGCCGCGTGTTACGCGGCCGGGTGGTTCCTGCTCTACGCCGACCGGTTCGAACAGCTGGGCAAGCACGTCGCGGGCGGCGCCGGGTTCGTCGCCAATTACGTGCTGTGGAACGAGGCCGGCTACTTCGACGCCGACGCCGACACCAAGCCGCTGCTCCACCTGTGGTCGCTCGGCATCGAGGAGCAGTTCTATCTCGCCTGGCCGCTGATGGTGTTCGTGGCGTGGCAAGCGCGGCTCAACCTCATCGCCCTGACGATCGCGGTCTTCATCCTGTCGTCGTACTGGAATGTCGAGGGCATTCGCCGCGATCTCGTAGGGACGTTCTATTCGCCGTGGACCCGCTTCTGGGAGCTGACGGCCGGCAGCGCGCTGGCGGCGATTGTCACCGATCAACAGACGTGGTTGGGAGCGAAGTGCCGCGCGCTGTACGACGGACTGCGATCGCGCGCACGAGTGCGCGACGCGATCGCACTCGCCGGCCTGGTGCTGGCGATGGGCGCGGTGTTTGGCCTCGATCGTACGCGGCATTACCCGGGGTTGTGGGCGCTGATGCCCGTGGCCGGCGCGTTCATGATGATCGCAGCGGGGCCCGAGGCCTGGCTCAACCGGACGGTGCTGTCACAGCGAGTGTTGGTGGGGATCGGTCTTGTCAGCTATCCGCTGTACTTGTGGCATTGGCCGCTGCTGTCGTTTGCCCGGCTGCTGACGGCCGATACGCCGCCGCCGGCCGTTCGCGCCGCCTTGATCGCGGCGGCCTTCGTCTTCGCCTGGCTCACGTACAGGCTGATCGAGATCCCGATCAGGTTCGGGCCCAGGCGCCGCTGGGTAGTGCCCGCGCTGTGCGTCCTGATGGCGGGGGTTTGCGCGGCGGGGTATTACACCTTCGCCAATGGCGGTTTCGTCGAGCGGCCGCTCAATCGTTCCGATAAGGTGAACTTCCTGCGCTTCTACGACGCCATGCGCCGGCACGGCATCGAAGGACCGTACCGCCTCGAGTGCGACTTCATGGCACGGGGCGCAGACACCGTGAAGGACGCGATTCCCGAGTCGTGCACCGCGAAGGGAACGGGACGGACCCTGTTTCTGTGGGGCGACTCGTACGCATACGCGCTGGCGCCGGGCCTGCGGTCGCTGCTGCCGCCGGGCGATGTGCTCGCGCAAGTCACGACGTCCGCATGCCGCCCGGGTATCGGTCCGATCGATCTCCAGGTCCCAGGCGGCCGCTGCAAGCGGACCAACGAGTACGCGCTGGCGCGAATCGCCGACCTGAAACCCGACATGGTGATCGTGGCCCAGGCTGCCAACCACACGGACACCGATTGGGAGGCGCTCGCGACGCATCTCCGCCGGCTCGGCGCGAAAGACGTGGTGGTGGTCGGGCCCGCTCCCCAGTGGCGACAGCGGCTGGCCGAGATCGTGACGAGCCGGTACTGGGGCCGGAATTACGATCGGGTCGGTGACGTGTTACTCGTGGAGCGCGCGGCAGACGATCGACTGTTGAAGGCCCGATACGGCAACGCGGCCAGCCTCAAGTACGTGTCGTTGATCGATGCGTTATGCGACGCCGACACGTGCCTCGCGGTGATTCCGGGCTCGACCCCGCCAGAACTCATGACGTTCGACACCGGACACTTCACGCCAAATGCGTCGCGCTACGTTGCTCGGCTCGCGCTCGCGCGTTATCTACTCGCGCGCTAACAGCGCTTCGCGCGGTCGGTGCGTACAGTGCGTACAGTGCGTACAGTGCCTGGGGTGCGTAGAGTGCTTTCGGTGCCAAGGGGTGCCAAGGGGTGCCAAGGGTGCC
Source organism: Acidobacteriota bacterium (assembly GCA_031429375.1). GTDB lineage: Bacteria > Acidobacteriota > Vicinamibacteria > Vicinamibacterales > UBA2999 > 12-FULL-67-14b. Next base: position 5,019 of record JANOZI010001163.1, read on the forward strand.
CAGGGTGCCAAGGGTGCCTGACATGCACGCGATCACGATTGCGCGAATCATCGGCAACATCCTATCAAGCACTCGGCACTCGGCACTCGGCACTCGGCACTCGGCACTCGGCACTCGGCACTCGGCACTTGGCACTCGGCACTTGGCACTCGGCACTCGGCACTTGGCACTCGGCACTCGGCACCTGGCACTCGGCACCTGGCACCTGGCACTCGGCACCTGGCACCTGGCACTCGGCACCTGGCACTCGGCACCCGAGCACTGTACGCACTCAAGGCACTGTACGCACTGTACGCACCTTAGCTTTTGGCTCGGAACCTCCGTATCTTTTCCCGGTTCCCACAAATCTTCATATCGCACCAGCGGCGGCTGCGGTTTTTGGTGTCGTCCACGAACCACCAGGCGCAATCGCCGGCCGCGCAGGCGCGGACACGGCCCAGGCGGTGTGACACCACCAGCCGTCCGGCCGCGCGGGCGATCTCCCACCCGACGCGGTCCACCTCATCGTCGGCGCTCGAGACCCATTGCAGCGCGCCGTCGTGCGGCACCAGCCGGCCGTGGGCATAGGCGGCGGCGACGAAGCCGCTGATGGCGTCGAGCGCCGCCGGGGGCGCCTCGCGTCCGGCATCGAGCGCGGCCATCAGCGCGTGCAGCGCTTCGCGCAAGTCACGCGCGCGCGTCAAGGCCAGCGCCGCCTGGTGCGGATGCCTGCGAGCCTGCGCTTGCAGGCGCTCGGCCACTGACGCAGACACGACGTGCTGCTGCTGGGCCCAGTCCACCAGGGCGTCATAGGACTGCAGCCGCTCGACCGGCGCGGCGGTGGGGCGGCCGGACAGCGTGTTCAGGAAGGCGAGCACGCGCTCGTCATCCACCGCTTCGGCGGCGACGCGCCCCGCCGCCTTGGTCCGGCCGGGCTTCTTGTGCCCCCCGGCGGCTGGTTTGGTCATGCACCCGATTGTAAGGCCGCGCCGCGTAACTTCCAAAATGTATTTGACAGGTTACAGCGAACGCGGTATCTTCCGTAACCGTTAACAACAACTTGATCGGTTACACCCGACTCAGGCCAACGACAGAGAACATCGAGGAGGACAGATGAGCAGCACCATCAGCAAGACTCAGGCGCCCGCCGGCATTCCCGCCGCCACCTTCAAACGCGTACTGGACGAAGGCTATGGACCCGGCGCGTGGTACGGCTCCGACATGCGTGCCGCCATTGCCGATGTCGGGCCGGCGACGGCGTTTCTGCGCCCCGGCGAGGGACGCCGCAGCATCGCGGAGATCGCGCTCCACCACGCGTACTGGGCCGGCGAGATCGACCGCAAGCTCGCGGGTGGGCCGGCCCGGCCGTTTCCGCTGGAAGGCGAAGACTGGTTCGACCTGGCCGACGGGTCCCGGCTGTCATGGGCGGCGGTGCAGTCGACGGTCGAGGCGGCGCAGGACCGGCTGAGCAAGACCGTGGCGGAGATCGGCGCCGGCCGCAGCGAATCGCCGTTGTCGGAAGCCGAGCGGTTCGACCTGGTGCTCGGCATCACCGGTCATGCCGCGTACCACGCGGGTCAAATCCAGCTGGTGAAGAAGTGGTTGGGGTAGGGAAGCGGCCAAGAGCGAGTCCGGCGATTCGCGGTGCGAGTCGCCGGACGAGTTCGAATGCTTGCCATGAGCGAACCTTCGGCTTGCCGTAGGCAAGCTGAGGGTGAGTCGAATGGTGCGCCCAGCAAGACTCGAACTTGCAACCTTTGGCTTCGGAGACCAGCGCTCTATCCATTTGAGCTATGGGCGCGGAGTTGGAATGATATCAGGTCGGCCGGCGTTCGGCCTTGCGCGGGAAAATAGTCAACTGAAACGCAAACTTATCGAGAGTTCCGAGGCCTCGCTCAACGCGATTCCCCTATGACAACCATGTTATCCGGAGCTGGCTGACGCCTTGCAATAAGGGCAGGCGTGAGAAACGTGTGATGCGCTCTCCAGCCGACCGCCGCGATCGAATCCGTTTCGAAGTCTTCGGACCCTTCTGGGGTACTTTTGACGTCGGCGAGCCGGTCCGAGTCCTTGACCTCAGCCCGAGCGGCGCGTTAATCGAAGCGCAACAGCCGCTGGCGGTCGAGTCGGTCCAATCAGTCAAGCTGATGATTGACGGCCAGCCCACGGTCACCCACGCCAAGGTCAAGCACGTCCGTTCCGCCCCCCTCGGTAAGCTCAACCGCTACCTCGTCGGTGTTGAATTCCTCGCCGCCCCATCCGCCTTTCTCGACGCCGTCGAGCGTCTCGTCGCCTTTCGATCCCTCCCTACCGAACTTACGTAACTGGTTGACCCAGAATGGAGATGACGGCTTCTCCATTCGCGCCTTCGTGCGCAGTTCTGACCAAAAACGCTGCATGAGAGGTTGACGGAAGTCATCGCTTACGCAGACAAGTGGCTCCCAAACGTTGGCGACTTCTTTGCAATATCGGCGGCCATGAGCGACGTAGCCGTCAATCGACGCCGAATTCCCCGAGCTGCCATCGCAGATACCGAATTGTCGGTTCTGGCTTTTCCCATCGCCGTTCGCCTCTTGGACATCAGTTTATCTGGCGTGCTGCTCGAGTCGACCCATCCGGTCGAGCTTGGGACGCGCGGCACGCTGCGGTTCAACTTCGGCGGCGTGCCGTTTTCAGCCGATGTCAAGGTCGAGCGGATGTCGTCGGCGCAGACGGCGTCGGGCAGCGACAGTTACTCGATCGGCGCGACCTTCGTGGCGCTGAGCCGCCAGGATCAACGCGTCATCGAACGCTTTGCAGATCAGTAGGAGCATAACCGTGGAAGCACTGAGCCGAGAACACACCATGAGCAACGCGATCCCGATGCGTGCCAAAACGCACGTGCGGCTGATCGGTCGCAGCTCGCAAATGGTCGCGCTGCAAGCCGAGATCGATCGCGTCGCCCGCAGCGACGCCAAGGTCCTGATCACGGGCGAAAGCGGTGTCGGCAAGGAAATCGTGTCGCGCGCCATCCACACCGGCGGCCCGCGCGCAGCCATGCCGTTTGCTCCGGTCAACTGCGCCGGCCTGCCCGAAACGCTGCTCGAGTCAGAGCTGTTCGGCCACGTCAAGGGCAGCTTCACCGGCGCCTACCGCGACAAGCCCGGCAAGCTCGAGACCGCGCACATGGGCACGGTGTTCCTCGACGAAATCGGCGAGATGACCCTGCGCATGCAGGGGCTGTTCCTCCGTTTCCTTGAAACCGGCGAGCTGCAGCGGGTCGGCGCCGACGGCGGCGCGCGGCACGTCAACGTCAGGGTGATCGGCGCCACCCATCGCAACCTGCGCGAGATGATCACGCAGGGAACGTTCCGCGAGGACCTCTATTACCGGCTCAACGT
>JANOZI010001164.1:0-2612 GCA_031429375.1 Acidobacteriota bacterium
CGCTGTGGGCGCCGGCCACCGTCTTGAAGATGCCGCTGGTGCTCAAGCCCGGAAGCGCCGAGCCGTGGACGCCGCTCCGGATGATCCAGGCGTGGGCAAAGGCGGGGGCGCCGCGGGAAGCCTTCGCGTATTACCCGACCGACCATGCCGGCGGCAACGAAATCCTGCGCTCGACCGGCCGCGGCATGGTGTTCGGCGATGTCGGATCGACCAAGCAATGGAAAGCCGATGGCCGCGTCGAAGTTCACGGCCCCGGCTACAGCAAGGTCGTGATCGGTCCAGACGTGGCCGACGACTGGGAGCGGTTCATCGACGTGATCGCCGAGTCGATCTCGAACAACGGCGGCCGATCCTGCGTGAACGCCTCCGGCGTATGGGTCACGAAGCACGGCGACACGATTGCGGAGGCGCTGGCCGCACGCCTCGCGCGCGTCGTGCCGCGCACTGCCGAGGATCCGGATGCGGTGCTGGCGCCCTTTGCCGATCCCGACACTGCGCGCCGCATGTCGTCGATGATCGACGCCGACATGGGCGGCGAGGGCGCTCCGGCGCGGGACGTTTCGGCGGCGCTGCGTGGCCACGACCGCATCGCCTCGGCTCACGGCGGCACGTACTTGCTTCCGACGGTGATCCGCTGCGATGCCGATCACCCGCTCGCTAACAGAGAATTCCTCTTCCCCTTCGCCAGCGTCGTCGAAGTGCCCGAGAGCAGCCTGCCCGATTGCCTCGGGCCATCGCTGGTCGTCACCTGCATCTCGAACGATCCGGCGTTTCGCGCGCGCTTCGTCGCATCGCCTCACGTCGACCGCTTGAACTTCGGTGCGCTGTCAACGACGCAGATTGGCTGGGATCAGCCGCACGAAGGCAACCTGTTCGAGCATCTTTACGCCCGCCGCGCCATCCAGAGGCTTGCATAACTTTTTAACTCTTAACTTTTAACTCTTAACTGATGCGCGTAGCCGCCCTGTACGACATTCACGGGAACCTCCCCGCTCTCGAGGCGGTGCTGGACGAGGTTCGTAAGGCGGGCGTCAACCACGTGGTCGTCGGCGGCGATGTGGTGCCTGGCCCGATGCCCTGCGAAACGATCGGGTTGCTGCGCGACCTCGACTTACCCGTGCAGTTCATCCTGGGCAATGGCGACCGCGAAGTCGTCGGCTGGCGGCGCGGTCAAGAATCGGACGTGATCCCGGAATCGTATCGCGAGACGATGCGGTGGGTGGCGCGGCAGCTGCATCCCGACGAAGAGACATTGCTGGCGGGTTGGCCCGAGACGGTGCAGGTTCATGTCGACGGCCTGGGCGAGGTGCTGTTCTGCCATGCGACGCCGCGAAACGACACCGAGATCTTCACGCGCCAAACTGCCGAAGAGCGGCTGCGGCCGATCTTCGATGGGCTGAACGTTCCGCTCGTGGTGTGTGGACACACCCACATGCAGTTCGATCGCACGATCGGGAAGACCCGCGTCGTGAATGCCGGCAGCGTCGGCATGCCGTTTTCGGAGCCGGGCGCGTACTGGCTGCTGCTCGGGCCTGACGTTCAGCTTCGGCACACGTCGTACAACCTGGCGAACGCGGTCGATCGCATCCGCGCCACGAAGTATCCGCAGGCCGAAGCGTTTGCCACGCGCAATGTCCTGCAGCCGCCGTCGGAGCGGGAAATGCTCGAGATCTTTTCCAAGGGCGAGCTGGCGTAGTCGTGTCGATGCGCATCCTGTCGATCACCGCGGGCGCCGCCACGATGTATTGCGGCAGTTGCCTGCGCGATAACGCCCTTGCGGCGGAGCTGATTCGGCAGGGCCACGACGTGTCCTTGCTGCCGTTCTACACGCCGACCCTCACTGACGAAATCAACGTCAGCCGGCAACAGCGCGTCTTTTTTGGCGGCATCAGCGTTTATCTGGAGCAACACTCGCCGCTATTTCGCAAGGCGCCGCGGTTCATCGATCGGCTGGTCGATGCGCCCGGCGTGATCAACGCGTTCACCCGCGGATCGATCGCCGTCGACCCGAAACAGCTCGGCGCGATGACCGTCTCGACGCTGCGCGGCGAAGCGGGCCATCAGCAGAAGGAGATCGAGAAGCTGCTCGAGTTTCTCGCCGACGAGCCCAGGCCCGACATCGCCAACATTCCGTACACGCTGCTGATCGCCCTGGCGGCGCCCCTCAAGCGCGCGCTCGGCTGCCCGGTCGTGATCACGCTGCAGGGCGAGGACCTCTTTCTCGACGGCCTGCCGGAGCCGTATCGCGCCGAAGCCATGGCACTGGTGCGCTCGCAGGTGGCTGACGTCGATCTGTTCATCGCGGTAAGCGAGTACTACGCGACCTACATGCGCGACTACCTCGCAATTCCGCGGGATAAGATCCGGGTCGCCACGCTCGGCGTGAACACCGCCGACCTGGCGCCGGGGTCGTCGGCGCGTCACGATCCATTTACGATTGGCTACTTTGCGCGCGTCGCTCCGGAGAAGGGACTGCACAACCTGGCCGAGGCGTACAGGATCCTCCGACACGAGAAGGGCCTGCCGGCATCACGGCTGGTCGCCGGCGGGTATCTCGCGCCCGAACACCGCGGCTATTTCGACGGTATTGCCGGCCGCCTGCGCGAGGCGGG
>JANOZI010001165.1:0-3093 GCA_031429375.1 Acidobacteriota bacterium
CGATGGGCTACCTGCTGACGAAGTGGTCGGCGGAGCACGATCGCACCGGCGACCCCGCGCTGCTCGACAAGATGGCGCGGGTGTCGGGCGGAGGCCTGGTCGTGTACTTCCTCACCGTCACCTTCGCGATGGTCGACTGGACCTTGTCGGTGAACCCGCATTGGTACTCGACCATCTGGGGCCTGCTTTACATCGGGGGCCAGGGGCTGTCGGCGTTCGCCTTCGGCATCTGCGTGCTGGTGATGCTGTCGCAGACGGCGCCGATGAACCGGGTGCTGACGACGCACCACTTCCACGACCTCGGCAAGTTCCTGTTCGCGTTCCTGATGCTGTGGGCGTACCTGTCGTTCTCGCAGCTCCTGATCATCTGGTCGGCCAACCTGCCCGAAGAGATTCCGCACTACCTGATCCGGTGGAACAACAGCTGGAAGTACCTCAGCGTCTTCATCATCGTGGGCCACTTCATCGTGCCCTATTCGCTGCTGCTGTCACGCGACCTGAAGAAGAACCCGGGCCGGCTGCGGGTGATTGCGACGTGGATCATCTTCGCGCGCCTGGCCGATTACTACTGGCACGTGGTGCCCGAGTTCCACAAGGACGGCTTCAGCTTCAGCCTGCTCGACATCGCACTGCCGATCGCGCTCGGCGGCATTTTCATTTCGCTGTTCCTGTCGCAGTTGCGCGGACGCTCGCTGCTGCCGATCAACGACCCGGCCCTGGATAAGGCGCTGCATCATCATGTCCACTAACGAGCACGTCAGCGAGCACGACTTCGAATACGGGCCGACTCCGCCCGGCGCGCAGCACGAGCACACCGACATCGACCCGTCGGTCGGCTACAAGTTCGCGGTGTGGCTGGTGGTCGCGATGCTGATGTCGGTGGCGATCGTCTACGGCACGTTCCGGTTCTTCGAGGGCCGGACCCAGGCGGCGGACGCGATCGCGCAGAAGTACCCGCTCGCGGTGGGCATACCGAAGGCGCCGCCGTCGCCGAACCTGCAGAACCAGCCGTTCAAGGACATCTACAACCTGCGGCACGCCGAAACCGAGAAGCTGACCAGCTATGGGTGGGTCGATAAGGAAGGCGGCATTGCGCGCATCCCGGTCGATCGCGCGATGGAAGTGATGCTGCAGCGCGGCTTTCCGGCGCGCGCCGATGGCAATGGCGCGCTCAACGTCGTGACCCAGGACAGCTCCTCGGGGCGGACGATCGTGCCTCGCTGAAGAGTTAAGAGTGCAGAGTTAAGAGTTAAGAGTTAAGAATGACCAGGACCTTGCAAACAGCCGTGATGGTGGTGAGCGCGCTCGCGCTCGCGCACGTCGTCGTGTCGGCGCAGGGTGAGGCGCCGGGGCTTCGGCCGGCTGCGGCGCTGCCGTCGAACGCGGTTCCAGGCGTGCTCGGCAAGGTCGCATTCGAACAGCGGCTCAACCAGCAGTTGCCGCTCGACCTGCCCTTCAAGAACGAAGCGGGCGAGCGCGTGAAGCTGGGCGACTACTTCGGGCGCAAGCCGGTGGTGCTCGCGTTCGTGTACTACGAGTGCCCGATGCTGTGCACGCAGGTGCTGAACGGCCTCGAGAGCGCGTTGCGCGTGATCGACGAGTCGATCGGGATGGAGTTTGACGTCGTCACCGTCAGCTTCGATCCGCGCGAGACGCCGGTGCTGGCGGCGGGCAAGAAGAAGGCGTACCTCGACCGCTACAAGCGCCCGAGCGCCGAGCAAGGCTGGCACTTCCTCACGGGCGACGAGGCGTCGATTGCCGCGCTGACCAAGGCTGCCGGGTTCAGCTACGTCTACGACGAAGACACCAAACAGTTCGCGCACGCCAGCGGGATCGTGGTGGCGACGCCGGCCGGCAAGCTGTCGCGCTACTTTTTCGGCATCGATTATTCGCCGCGGGACCTCAAGTTCGCGCTGATCGAATCATCGAACGAGAAGATCGGCTCGCTGGCCGAGCGGCTGTTGCTGTACTGCTATCACTACGATCCGGCGACGGGCAATTACGGCTTCATGGCGATGCGCGCGGTGCGGATCGGCGGCGCAGTGACGCTCGTGGCGCTCTTTGGATTCATGTTCGTATCGATTCGGCGCGAGAACAGCCACAGATTAGACGCAGATTAGACAGATGCACATATTCGGCATCCCAATCTTCCCCGACCAGGCTTCGACGTTCGCCAAGGACGTCGACGCGCTGTATTTCTTCATCTTCGCGGTGAGCGCGTTCTTTGCGCTGATCGTGGCGGTGTCGGTGATCTACTTCGGCGTGCGCTACCACCGGACGCACGACGGCGAGATTGGCGCGCGCATCGAGGGCAACCTGCCGCTCGAGCTGTTGTGGAGCGTGATTCCCACGATTATTGCGATGGTGATGTTCGGCTGGGGCGCGACGGTGTTCTATCACCTCCGCCGTCCGCCGGATGAAGCGATGCACATCTACGCGGTCGGCAAGCAGTGGATGTGGAAGTTCCAGCACCTGGAAGGGCAGCGCGAGATCAACGAGCTGCACATTCCGGCGGGGCGGCCGATCAAGGTCACCGTCAGCTCGGAGGACGTGCTGCACAGCCTGTACTTCCCGGCGTTTCGCACCAAGATCGACGCCATCCCCGGCCGCTACACCGAGCTCTGGTTCGAGGCGCAGACGCCCGGGACGTACCACATCTTCTGCGCCGAGTATTGCGGCACCAATCACGCCGGCATGATCGGCAGCGTCACCGTGCTCGAGCCGTCGCAGTACCAGGCGTGGCTGCAAGGCGGCGGCATGGAAGGCACGCTGGCCCAGCGCGGCGCCAAGCTGTTCAACGACCTGGCGTGCTCGACCTGCCACCTCGACACCGGCCAGGGCCGCGGGCCGTCGTTGAAAGACATCATCGGCACCACCGTCGCCCTGCAGGACGGCTCGTCGGTGGTGGTCGATGAAGCCTACCTGCGCGAGTCGATCCTCAACTCGCAGGCCAAGATCGTCAAGGGGTTCCAGCCGCTGATGCCGACCTTCCAGGGTCTGATCAGCGAAGAGAACCTCGTGGCGCTCATCGAACACGTGAAGTCCATGTCGCCCAAGGCGACGACAGCGGCGCCGGCCGCCGCACCGACGGCC
>JANOZI010001166.1:0-4583 GCA_031429375.1 Acidobacteriota bacterium
GCGTCGCCGATCGTGATCGCGCTGCTGTCGTCGCTGGCCGGCCACGAGCGCGTGGCGCCGCGGAAATGGCTCGGCGTGGCGCTCGGCTTCGCCGGCCTCTACTTCGTGGTCGGCCATCGCGCCGACTGGTCGGCCGCCTCGCTCGCCGGGGACGGCCTGATGATCGCGAGCATGGTGTGCTGGGCTACGTATTCGGTAGCCGCCCAGCCGATGTTGAAGAAATATACGCCGCTGGCCGTGACCGGCACCTCGTTTTCGATTGGCGCCGCGCTCTACCTCCTCTACGCGGCACCGCGGCTCGGGCGGATTGACTGGCCGTCGATCTCAGGCCTGAGCTGGGTGCTGATGTTCCTGTCGGCCCTGCTCGCGCTCAACGTGTCGTATGTGATTTGGTACACCGGCCTCAAGCGGCTCGGCGGCACGCGGACCTCGATGTACAGCTACCTCACGCCGATTGTCGCGATGATCGTGGCGGCGTTCTGGCTCGGCGAGCCGGTATCAGGTAATCAGATGATTGGGGCCGGTGCCATCCTCAGCGGACTGGCGATCACGCGTTTTTCGTGACCCGAACCTCGGCATTTACAATCCGCCCCTGTTTCCTGTATCTTCACCCCGATTTCCCTGCCCTTCGTGTATCTGGGCCGCGGCGGCGTCCCTTCGGCGATCTCCACTCGGCGTTTTGAATTGAACCGGACGGGACCTCGCGCCCTGCGGGCCCGATCCCATGAATTGAGGAGGAATTATGAAGCGTTGGATTAAAGGCGTACTCGGCCTGCTCGTCGCGCTCTCTTTCAGTGCGCAGGCATTCGCCCAGGGCGGCGGCGCGAGCAGCACGGGCACCATTCAAGGCCGCGTCTCAGACGCTCAGGGAGCGGTGCTGCCCGGCGTGACCGTCACGGCGACGAGCCCGGCGTTGCTTGGCGCGCAGACCACCATCACCTCCGAAACCGGCAACTACCGCTTTCCGGCGGTGCCGCCGGGCAACTACGAGATCAGCTACGAGCTGGCCGGCTTCAACACCCTCAAACGATCCGGGATTTCGATCACGCTCGGCTTCACCGCCAACGTGAATGTTGAACTGGCGCTGGCCACGTTGCAGGAAACCGTCACGGTGAGCGGCGCGTCGCCGGTCATCGACACCTCGGCTACGCGCATTCAGCAGAACTTCAAGATGGAGCAGCTGCAGTCGATCCCGAACGGGCGCGACATGTGGGCGCTGCTCGCGGTGACGCCGTCGGTCACGATGGCGCGTATCGACGTGGGCGGCAACCGCGCCGGCACGCAGACCGGCTACACCGCGTATGGCTTCAACGGCCAGGTGCGCGTGCTGATCGAAGGCATCAACACCACTGAAGGCACTGGCGGTGCTGGCTTCTACTTCGACTACGCATCCCTCGAAGAAGCGTTCATTGGAACGTCGGGCCAGTCGGCGGAAATGCCAAACCCCGGCGTGCAAAGCCAGTTCATCGCGCGCTCGGGCAGCAACCAGTTCCAGGGTGAATATCACCTCGACTGGTATAACAACTCGCTGCAGGGCGCGAACATTCCGGACTCGTACATCGCGCCGACCGCGTTCAACAACGCGCCGATCCGCGCGCACAGCAACGAGATCCTCGGCTACTACGATCACGACTTCAACCTTGGCGGCCCGATCAAGAAAGACAAGGTGTGGGCGTTCGGCACCTATCGCGCGCAGAAGAACCAGCTCAAGCAGCCCAACTGGAACTTCGACAAGACTTTCAATACCAAGCTGTGGAATCCTGTCGCCAAGCTGACCTACCAGATGAACCAGAAGAACAAGTTCATCGGCTATTACCAGTGGGGCCAGAAGGAACAGCCCAATCGCATGTTCAGCACGGCCTACACCTACGAGACGCCGGGTCCGACCTATCTGCAGGATTCGGGCAGCTGGGTCTACAAGGGTGAGTGGAACGGCACCGTCAGCGACAAGCTGTATGTCGAGGCGCGTTACGGAGATTTCGGCTACTACTTCCCGCTGATCGCCAACAGCAACGACAATTTCTGGTGGCGCGACATCGGCCGTGGCGAGGTGCTCGGAGCCAACCAGATCTGGCAGCTCGATCGCGACCGCAAGCAGTACACCGGCGCGGCCACTTACTTCCTCGACACCGGTAAGGGCAGTCATACGTTCAAGGGCGGCGCCGAGCTGCTCAAGGAACAGTCCTGGGAAGGTTATCAGCAGCAATTTGGCGGCAACATCGAACACGTCTACAACAACGGCGTGTCCAATCGCGTCGTCTTCACGCTGCCGACCGCGACCAAGGCCGGAAGTCTCGGTGCGCACGATTTTCTCACCTCACGTGCGGCGCTGGACCAGGTTGGCGCCTTCATCAACGACACCTGGTCGCTCGGCCGGGCCACCATCAACGGTGGTCTTCGCTACGATCGCTATCGCGGCTGGCTGCCCGAACAGCAGCAACTGGCCGCCTCGGTCGGCTTGATTTCGGTGGCGGCCAAGACCTTCCCGCAAACCGAATTCTACGTATGGAACCAGGTGGCGCCGCGCGTCGGCCTGACGTTTGACCTGACCGGAGACGGCAAGACGGTGCTGAAGGGCAACTACGGATTGTTCTGGCACAACCCGGGCGCCAGCGTCGGTGGCGACGCCAACCCGAACGTCGCGGACAAGCGCGCCCAGTTCGGTTGGAACGACATCAATGGCGACCGGCGTTGGCAGCCAGGCGAGGAAACGGCCGAGCAGAGCCGTCAGCTCGAGGGCGCCATCCGGATCGACCCGAACATCAAGGATCCCTACACGCATGAAGCCAGCGTCTGGGTGGAACGTCAGATTACCGAGACGATGGGCGTGCGAGGCGGCTTCGTTTACAAGACTGAAGACGACCTGATTCGGACCTACCTGCCGGGACGCGGGTTGGATGTCTACAAGGCCAACGGCGTGCCATTTACCTTTGTGGACATCGGGATCGACGGGGTGCGCGGCACCAGCGACGACAAGAATATCGCGATGGTCGGCCTGCCAAGTGCCAATGCGGCCACCTTGTTCCCGACGACGTCGGTCGTGATGAACGTCCCGCAGTTTGGACGTTACAAGACCGTCGAAGCCTCCTTGAATCGCCGCTACGCTCAAAAGTGGTCCGGGAGCATGGGCTTCAGCTACACGCTGCAGAACAACTTCCCGAACAACTACCCGCAGAACCCGAATCAGCCTGGCGTCGAAGACCGCACGCTGTGGAGCTTCAAGGCCTCGGGCAGCTACGACGGGCCGAAGGGGTTTCGCATCTCTCCGGTGATTCGTCACCAGTCTGGTTTGAACTTCGCGCGCACCGGCACCATCGCCTACCCCGCCGGCTTCACCGGGACTGGCGACACGTTCTACCTCGAGCCGATGAACGCCAACCGCGAAGACAACATCTGGGTCTTCGATACCCGGCTCGAAAGGACCTTCAGCTTCGGCAGCCGCGTCAAGCTCCGCGGCATGTTCGACCTGTTCAACATCGGCAACAGCCACGCCTCAGAGACCATCACGCGGTCGACAGGCACGGCGTATCTCAAACCGTCAGCCATCCTGGCGCCGCGCACGGCCCGGGTCGGCTTCCGGTTCATTTTCTAGGCGCACCTCAGGCACCCTAGGCACCCTAGGCACCTTAAGGGCACACTAGCTCGAGCCCGACTCCTGTGGGGGAGTCGTTTAGGCGGGAGGCGCTACGCCGGCGCCCCCGCCGTTTTTTTCGAGAGGCTGGCTCGACCCGGTACCAGCGGGGTTTGTTTATATCAGTCGAACCAGCGGAACCTGGCGAACCTGTAGAACCTGTAGAACCTGTAGAACCTGTAGAATCTGAGAAAGAGCTCGACTCCTGTGGGGGAGTCGTTAGGCGGGAGGGCGCTACGCCGGCGCCCCCCGCCATTTTTTTGGTTCTGAAGGTTCTGAAAGGTTCTGGAGGGTTCTGGAGGGTTCTGAAGGGTTCGATCGTTCTGAGAAGCAACTTCCCAGCCGGGTAGCATTTGCTCACTGCCAGTAAACTTGCAACCCGGCTCTACTCCTCAAAACCGTTTAGAACCGCTCAGAGCCTTTCGGCATCGCCCATGCTTATGCCTTCGCATGGTGTTCAAGAGATTCGAAGACATCGTCGCCTGGCAACTGGCAGATCAACTCCGTAAACAGGTCATCGCCGCTTCTGGTCGTGGATCCTTTGCAAAAGATTTCAAATTCTGCGCACAGATACGCGACGCGGCCAACTCTGGATCGTCGAACATCGCAGAGGGATTCAAGCGTTTCAACCCGCGTGAGTTCGCGCAGTTCGTAAAGTATTCGCGGGCCTCTCTGGCGGAGATGAAGAACCACCTCAATGACGCGAAGGACCGAGGCCATATCGACGAAACTCAGTATGCGGTGATGACTAAACTGGCCGCGCGGGCGGCAATCGCCGCCGCGAGGCTTCACGCCTACTTGCGAACCGCGAACGCGCCGCGGCCCCGAGACAAGGCCTGAACCCTTCTGAACCTTTCCGAACCTTTCCTAACCTCTCCGAACCTTTCAGAACCCTTCAGAACCTTTCAGAACCTTTCCGAACCTTTCAGAACCTTTCAGAACCTATGTAAGC
>JANOZI010001167.1:0-12596 GCA_031429375.1 Acidobacteriota bacterium
CTCCATCGCGATCGAGCGGCTCGCGCGCGAGTCCGGTGCGCCCTTCCAGAAACTGTGGGCCCTGGCGCGCAGGCAGCGACCGGTCCCGACGCCACGGCTCGTTCTGCACGGAGAACTCCTGCAGGTGCTCGGTGACGCGCTACTGCGGGAGAATGACCTCAGGCGGCACTCCGAAGAGATCGCGGCGCAGCTGACCTCGATCGCCGCGGCCAAGGAAGAATTCCTGGCGGTGTTGTCGCACGAGTTGCGAAACCCGCTCATGCCGATTCTGACATGGGCCAGCATCCTCAAGATGCACGGCGACCCCGAGGTCGTTCGCGGGGCGGAGGTGATGGAGCGCAACGCGCTCCTGCAGACTCGGCTGGTCGATGACCTGCTCGAGCTGACGCGAGTCACGCAAGGCAAGCTGGCGCTCAATGTCGAAATCCTCGGCCTCAGCGCCCCGCTGCGCAACGCGATGGAGTCGGTGGCAGACGGCACTCAAAGAAAACGCATCGCGATGCAGTTCAGCGACGTTCTCGAGCCCCTGTACATAAGCGCCGACGGCGACCGGTTGCAGCAGATCCTCAGGAACGTGCTGCTCAACGCCGTGAAGTTTACGCCCGAAGGTGGAGCGGTCACGATCACGCTCACGAGAGAAGGCGATCACGGCGTCGTGCGCGTCTGCGACACGGGAGAGGGCATTGCGCCGGAATTTCTGCCCTTGGTGTTCGAGATATTCAAACAGGAGGAACAGGGCACGCGCCGAAGGCGTGGCGGACTCGGCATCGGTCTGGCGCTCGTCAAGCAGCTGACGGAGGCGCACGGAGGAACCGTGAGCGTTGCCAGTGACGGTGTGGGCTGCGGCACGCAGGTCACTATCCGCTTGCCTCTCGTCGGCAGCACTGTGCTACTCCCCGAGCCGTTCCAACCACACGCGGCGACTCACTGACGCTGGACTTTTGCACACCTGCCCGAGCATGACGCTGCTCGTCCACTCTTAGGGAAACAAAGCCGTAATCAGCTCCCACGCCAGCGTCACGGCGCCAATCGCGGCCATCGCGAACTAATCATCGCGCTGATGCGGCTCAAGAATGCGGCATCGCGAACCCAGGCAGGTTCGCAGTGCCGTGAGAGGCGAGAAGGGCGACCAGGGCGAGCCTCATGGATCCGCTAATGAACGGGCCTGTTCTGCAGCGACTCGAGGTACCTCACCAGCGACTCGATGGTCTCGCGCACGGCGTTGGCATCGCCTCCTTCGCGCGATTTCATGAAGGTATCGCCCCACACCGGCATGTCGGCGCCGCCGTGCCCGCGCACCGGTTGCCGGCCGTCGATTGTCCGGAACACCATGTCGGACGGGAACAGGCCGCCGTTGCGCTTGGCGATCTCGGTGAGGTCGGACGGCTTGCGCCGCATGTTGGACGCCAGCGGCCCGTCGCCCCGCGCCGTCGTGCCATGGCAGGTGGCGCAATAGAGGCTGAACGTGGCACGGCCCGTGACCCGCTGGCGCGTCTCGGTGCCCGCGTCTGTCACCACCGCCGCCGGCGTCTGCGGCGGCGTCACCTCCTGTGCGGTGGCGCCGATGGCCAGCCACGGCGTCAGCAGCACGGCCATGACGAGCGCTGCAATCATCTGCGCCGGCCGGGGATTCGCTTTGTGCCACTCGGCCGCTTTGGGTTCACGCACCGTGAGCACGGGGCATGGCGCCGTCCGGACCACACGCTCGGCGACATTGCCCATCACGACATGCGCGATCGCCCCGTGGCCGTGCGTGCCCATCACGATCAGGTCGGCGTTGTTGGTATTGGCCGCGGTCACGATGCAGCGCGCGGGGTTGCCGAACAGGATCTCGGTAGAAGTTCTGATGTCCTGGATGCCGGCCGCAATTCCAGCCAGCTGGTGCTCGGCCTCGTCGCCGAGGCGCTGGCTGAAATCAGAGTACGCGATCGCATACGCGTCCATTGATGCCGTTGCCATGGAGGGCACCTCGCAAATGTGCACAAGGTGGATGGCCGCACCGAACCGTTTCGCCACCATCTGGGCATAGTCGAGAGCCCATGCAGAGCCGGCGCTGAAATCGACTGGCGCGAGAATGGTCTTGATTTCCCTCATCATGATCGTAACCCCTTATGACTACCTGAAGGGCAACGTTCATGCCAGCGTATTGGCCGCGGAAACACGGGCTGCGCGCTTGTAGAGCCACGCGTGCGTCCGCGACGATTCCCCATCACCGCGGAATTTTTCCCGCGCCAACCGCTGGCTGCGCGCCGAGAAGCGGCTCATCGGACACGGCGCGATCCGTGCAATACGGCACGTGGATGACCTCATTACCCCAGCCCACCGTGCTCTCACATCCGACCGATACCCTGAGGCCGTTCTTCGAGCCGCGGGCGATTGCCGTGATCGGCGCCAGCCGCACACGCGGCAAGATCGGCTCGGAGATCCTCCACAACCTCATCGCCACGGGCTTCACCGGCACGATTGTTCCGATTCATCCATCGGCGGAAACGGTCCAGGGCCTGACAGCGTACCCTCGCGTTTCGGAGGTGCCACTCGATGTGGATCTCGCGGTCATTGCCGTCCCCGCGGCGCAAGTGGCCGGCGCGGTTGACGACTGCCTGGCGCGGGGTGTGCCGGCGATTTGCATCATCACGGCAGGATTCAGCGAATGCGGCTCCGAGGGGCGCGATCGCGAGCAGGAGATCATCCGGAAGATTCGCGCCGCGGGCGCCCGCCTGATCGGTCCCAACTGCATGGGCCTGCTCAACACCGACCCGCGCTTCGCGCTGAACGCGACGTTCTCGCCGGTCTATCCGCCGGCGGGTAATGTGGCGATGTCGACGCAAAGCGGCGCGCTCGGCCTCGCGATTCTCGACTACGCCCGCCAATTGAACATCGGCTTCTCGAGTTTCGTGTCGGTCGGCAACAAAGCCGACGTGTCGGGTAACGATCTGCTGCAGCACTGGGAACACGATCCGCGAACGGCGGTCATCCTGCTGTATCTCGAGAGCTTCGGGAACCCGGCGAAGTTCAGCCGCACGGCGCGCCGCATCAGCCGAAGCAAGCCGATCGTGGCGTTGAAGTCCGGCCGTTCAACCGCTGGCGCGCGCGCGGCCACCTCGCACACCGGAGCGCTCGCCTCGTCGGATGATTTCGTCGACGCGCTGTTTCACCAGGCCGGCGTGATCCGCACCGACACCGTGACGGAGTTGTTCGACGTCGCGACGCTGTTGGCGCGGCAACCGCTGCCGCGCGGCCGCCGCGTCGCCATCCTCACCAACGCCGGCGGGCCCGGCATTCTTGCCGCCGATGCCTGCCAGGCGAACGGGCTCGTCGTTTCCGAACTGTCCGAGCAGACGAAAGCACAGCTGCGGTCCTATCTGCCCGAGGCCGCCAGTGTCGGCAATCCGGTCGACATGCTGGCGTCGGCACCACCGGATCATTACGGCCGCGCGCTGGAGCTGTTGCTGAAGGACGATGCGGTTGACAGCGTTCTGGTCATCTTCATTCCCCCGCTCGTGACCGACGCCGACAAGGTGGCCGAGGCGATCGCGTCGGCCGCGTCGGCCGGGCCTGGCAAGCCGGTGTGCGGCATCTTCATGCGCAGTCACGCGGCGCCTGCGGCGCTGGCCGCCGTACCCTGTTATTCGTTTCCGGAACCTGCGGCCATCGCCATGGCGCGGATTGCGGCGTATGGTGAATGGCGGCGCCGGCCCGAGGGCGGCGTTCCGCAACTGCGCGATCTACAACCGCGGCTGGCGCGCAGAATCGTCGAATCTGCACTGCAGCGCGGCGGCGGCTGGCTGAGTGCCGTGGAAGCGAACGCGCTGCTGGCGGCTGTTGGCATCGCGATGCCGCGCTCACTATTGGCGACGTCGCTCGACGGCGCCGTTGAGGCCGCAGCGAAGCTCGGGTATCCGGTCGCAATCAAGGCCGTCGGAACGGCGCTGCTGCACAAGACGGAGCACAAGGCGATCCGGCTCAACCTCGCCGACAAGTCGGCGGTGCGCCTGGCCGCCGCGGACCTGACGCGCTCGCTCGGCGATCGCATGGACGGCCTGCTGGTGCAACAGATGGTGCACGACGGCGCCGAGATGATGGTGGGCGCGATCAACGACGCCACGTTTGGCCACGTCGTGGTGTGCGGCAGCGGCGGAGTGCTGATCGATTTGCTCGCGGACTCTGCCTGCCGGCTGCACCCGCTCACGGATCAGGATGCGTTCGAGATGGTGGCAGGATTGAAGGGCGTGCGCCTGCTGCGCGGCTTCCGTGGCGCAGCGCCGGCCGACGAAGCGGCCTTCCGCGACGCCATCCTTCGCATCTCGGCGTTGCTCGACTTGTGCCCGGAGATTCAGGAGCTGGATGTCAACCCGCTCAAGGTCCTGCCTGGCGGCGTCTCGGCAGTCGACGTGCGGATCCGAGTGGCGGCGCTCCACCGCGGTGAAGCGCCACCGGCAAGCAGCCAACTCACACGACGGCCGTAACGAGGAGCGCGTCGGGCGCAATGAACTCGCGCTCGTGCTCCCGCACCGCCAGCACAGGACACGGCGCGGTCCGGACGACGCGCTCGGCCACGCTGCCCATCAGGAACTTCTTGATCGCGCCGCGGCCGTGCGTGCCGACGATGATCAGGTCGATCGCGTTCGCAGCGGCGTAGTTCGTGACACCGTGAGCTACATTCACATGGGTCGCCACGACGGGCACCACTGTCAGCGTGTTCTTGTCGTCTGCCGTAATGACGGCGTCGAGATCACGATGCGCCATCTTCTCGAAGTCGGTTTGCAGGTCCGCCGAGACGAATCCGACCTCAGGACCAAATCGCAGTCTCATGTCTTCGACGACGTGGAGCACGTGCAGGGTGGCGCCATAAGCGCGCGCCAGGTCCCGACCGTAGGCCATTGCCACGGTCGACGGTTCGCTGAAATCTGTCGCAACCAGGATGTTCTTCAGGACAACCATGACTACCTCACCATTGAGCCGGCGTTCGCGCCGGATATATCCCAAGGCAGCACAAGCCATGCCACGGCTGGCTTGGACGGCAGTCAAGACTTTGCGCCATACTAGACTAGGCAGCGTACGATGGCGTGATCCTTGATATCAGAGCCGCGATGAATGACCTTACGTCGACAGCGGAGTGCGCGGCGGAGATTTCCCGCGGTAAACCGGACTCCGGATCGAATGAAAAATTTGACCTCGCCGTGAAAAAGTCCCCACTCCAGGTGCTCGTCGTCGTTGTTGCCGCCGGAAAGACGGCCGCTTCCTGATGGGCCATGCGACGGTCCTGGTCGTCGACGATGAGCCGCTGATCCGGTGGTCGCTCGTCAGCCGGCTCAAGCAGGAAGGCTACCGCACGCTCGAGGCGGCCACCGCGGCGGATGCGATCTCGCAGCATCGCGAAGGCGCCGACCTCGTCTTGCTCGATATCGGCCTGCCCGACGCCGACGGGCTGACGGTGCTCAAGCAGATCAAGGAAACCGATCCCGACACGCTCGTGATCATGCTGACTGCGAATACCGGTGTCGAAACCGCGGTCAACGCGATGAAACACGGCGCGTTCCACTACGCCAACAAGCCGTTCGATCTCGACGAAGTGATGATGATCGTCGAGAAGGCGCTCGAGACCACGCAGCTTCGCCGCGAAGTCCGCACCTTGCGCGAGCGGCAGGCACAGCCCTACGGCCCCGGTAGCATCGTCGGCGACAGCGCGCCGATTGTCGCGGTGCGGGCGCTGCTGCACCGGATCGGCGTCAGCCCCGCATCCACGGTGCTGCTGACCGGGGAAAGCGGCACCGGCAAGGACCTGGCGGCGAAGGTGATCCATTACAGCAGCAGCCGCGCCGCGCGGCCGTTCATGAACATCACGTGTTCGGCGCTGCCCGAGACGCTGCTCGAAAGTGAGTTGTTCGGGCACGAACGCGGGGCGTTCACCGGCGCCGATCGGCAGAAGCGCGGGCTGCTGGAATCGGCCGACGGCGGCACCGTGTTCCTGGATGAGATCGGCGAGATGGTGCCCCTCCTGCAGGCCAAGCTGTTGCGGTTCCTCGAGGAGAAGTCCTTCAAGCGCGTCGGCGGCTCGAGCGACATCAAGGTGGATGTGCGGGTGATCGCTGCGACGAACCGATCGCTCGAGAGCGAGGTGAAGAAGGGCCACTTCCGCGACGACCTCTATTACCGGCTCAACGTGATAGCCGTGCCGCTGCCGCCGCTGCGCGATCGGCGTGACGACGTGCCGCTGCTGCTCAACCATTACATCGACAGTTTCAACACCGAGTTCCGCAAGAAGGTGCGCGGCGTCAGTCCCGGCGCGCTCACGGCGCTCAAGGGCTATGGCTGGCCGGGCAACGTGCGCGAATTGCGTAATGCCGTCGAGCGTGCGATGCTGCTGTCCGACGGGACCGAGTTGAAGGAAGAGCATTTCCCGATGCTCAATGCTCAGGACTCCGGCTTTTCCGCGGAAGTCCCGCTGCCCGCTACGGGCATCAACCTCGAGGCGCTCGAACGCTCGCTGGTGGTGCAGGCGCTCGAGCGGAGCGGGTGGAACCAGACCAAAGCGGCCACGCTACTGGGCCTCAACCGCGATCAGATCCGCTACCGCATCGAGAAGTTCAAGCTCGAGCGGCATCCCCTCAACTCGTAACGCGGTCTTACTCGGCGTCGCCGGCCGCCGGCAGGTCGACGGTGATGGTCGTGCCGCCGCCGTCGGGTGACGACACCGCGATGCGGCCGGCGTGCAGTTCGATCAGGCGCTTGGCGGTCGCCATCCCCAGTCCGGTGCCGCGCGCCTTGGTCGTCTTGAAGGGCCGGAACAACGCGGCCTTGATCTCCGGGGGAATGCCGGGGCCGCGATCGATCACTTCGACCCGCTGCCAGCTCTCGAAGGGCGCGACGGTCAGGTCGATCACACCGCGGCCGTGCATGGCCTGCGCGGCATTGATCACGAGATTCTGGAACACGATAGTGAGCAGGTTGGCGTCACCCGCCACGGCCGCCGGCGGCCCCGTAATAGTGACGTCGAGCGCGGCAAACGCCGGGTCGCGTTTGAGCAAGCCGGCGACCCCGGCCAGCACGTGCCGCAGATCGATCCGTGCCAGTTTCGGCTCGGGCGGCCGCGCGAATACCAGCAGGTCCTGCACGAGATCGTTCAACCCGTCGAGCCGCGCGATGATCTCGGTGATGATCGCGGCGTCGGCAGAGCCGGCCGGCATCCTGGCCCCGATCACCTGGATGGCGCCGCGCACGGCGGCGAGCGGGTTCCTGACCTCGTGCGCGATTACCGCCGCCATCTCGCCAACCCGCGCGAGGGCGGTCGCGTCGCGCAGGCGATCCTCGAGCTCGTGCCGGCGCGACAGGTCGTGGAGAATGCCGGTGAAGTGGCGTTCGCCGTCGATGGTCATCTCCCCCACCGACAGGTGCAGCGGAAAGGTCGCGCCGTCGCGGCGCCGGCCGGTCACGGCGCGGCCGATGCCGATGATGCGCCGCTCTCCGGTGTCGAGGTGATGCTTGAGGTAGCCGTCGTGGCGGGAGTGATCCGGCTCGGGCATCAGCATGCTGACGTTCTGCCCGATGACGTCCGCCTCGGCGTAGCCGAACATCAGCTGCGCCGCCTGATTGAAGACCTCGACCAGGCCGCGGGCGTCGATCACGATGATGCCGTCGACAGCGGCGTCAATCACCGCGCGCCAGCGCGCTTCGGCAACGCGCGCCGGCTGATCGGCTGGCGTCGTGTCGAGTGGGTCGGCCATCGGCAGTTACACCAATAGCAGATCGGACGAGGCAAGGAAAGCCGGCCGGCGCCGTGGCGGCGTGACGGCCGGGAATATTCCACAGTGGGTGCGGAGGTTTCCGCGCCATCATCGCCGCGCGTCGGGCGCAGTTGCGAAACGACAGGCGTGACGGCGCCGCCGGCGTTTGGCACGAACGATGCTCTTTCCGAGGCCATGAGAACCATTGCGATCGGCTTGCTCGGGATCGTGCTGAGTGGCGGCGTGGCCGCGGCGCAGACAGTCGAGGAGCGTGCCCGGGTACTTCGCGAATTCGACCGCAACACCGCGAACTACGCCGAGCGCTATCAATGCCTCGACCCTGTGCACGCCCCCGCGCTCGAACCATCGCCACGAATCTTCACGCTGCCGGTAGCAATGGTGTTCCGCCAGATCATCGTCGAGGCCCTGCAGGAACGCGCGCCGGGCACGGCAATGGGCGGCGTCGTCAACTGGCCGAGCCGGCACCCCTTGGTGCTCGAGCCGTTCCCGGCCGACGAGCTACTCGAATTCCCAGACGTCCTGGCGGATGCGCTGCCGGTGTTGCCGGCACCACTCGAATACCGGCTGATCGGGCGCGACCTGGTGGTGCGAGATATCCAATCGGATGTGATCATCGGTGTCGTGCGTGACGCCGTCGGCGCCATATCAACCTTGAAACGGTGACCGCAGTCGCGGATGGAGAACGAACGATGGCGACAATGACGAGCCCAGTCGAAACCTGCACCATTCAGGTGTTTCACGCGACGGCCAGGCAGCTGCTGGAACGTCGGATTCGCGGCGAATACAAGGAGATGCCGGCCTTGCGGCTCAGCTCACTGCAAGTGTCACGACTGTGGTCGGTCGATGGCGAGCTGAGCGCGGAAGTGCTCGAGGCGCTGGTCAGCTCAGGCTTCCTGCGCCGCGACCGCAATGGCATGTTCGCCCGCAGCCACGGCAGCCATTGAATCAGCCCGTCGGCCGTTGCCGCGGCTAATGCCGTTCGAGGCGAACGCGCAGGTTCTGAATGATAGTGGGCACCTCGCTCTTCAGGCGCGATTCGAGTACCGAACGCTTCAGCGGCCCCATTAGGCCGCCGAGCAAGTCCACGCCGGTCCTGTTCAGATAGACCAGGTAGTTCGCGCCCGTCGCGGCATCGGTGGTGATGGCGGTCAACGAGAGGCCGCCCGTCATGTAGCGTGTGGCAAAGACCTGCTTGCCAAGCACGATCACCGGATCGCCAGGCGAGGCCGGCGCGATGAGACCGACGTGAGTGACGGACACGACCGGCTTGCCCGTGCCAAAGTTTTCCTGCGACCAATACAGAAACGATTCGACCTGTTTCGCGCCTTTCGAAGAGTCCCGCAGCCATTCGGTTGCCGCAGGTACGCCCGAGACGGGCGGGGTCGCTGAGAAAATCCCTTTGAACACGCGATCCAGATCGAGCGGCGTCGATCGGTTGGCGATGACGGGCACCGCGGACAAGCCGCCGGCAAGGTACGTCTTGACCCGCGCGAGCACGACTTGCCGGAACGCGCGTTGAAGGGCGGCGTCGCGGTCGGGTGTGGCGGGCCTGGACCGCGACCGCAGCAGCTCGATTTCCGGCGGCGACAGCTTGAACGAACAGTCCCCGGGGGCGCACAGCGCGGCGAGCTCGACATCCCGCGCCGTCAATACCAGTTGGTCGAGATCTTCGAGCCTGGGCGGATTCGAGAACCGCTGAAGGGCCGTGACAAAGCTGCTGCGCTTCAGGCCTTCGATGGCTCGCGCATGGGGGATCAGCGCCTCGGGCCGGACGTTGATGCGACTCATCGCAAACACGCCCACCTGGTTCTCGTCGCTCTGGAGCGTCCGGGAAACAATCGCGCCGCGATCGAGGTTCCGCCGCTCGGCGACCGTGAGCGTGATCGCCGGCGCCAGCAGGGAAAACGGATCGGCGGCGAGCAGGGCGCTCATGAAAACGCCGATGGGCAGATGACCATTCAGGATCTTCATCACCGGGAAATAGAAATATACGTCGTGCCGCGCGTATTGCGAAGCCGCAGGTTGTCGGCGGGGAATTCTCCCGGCGGCGCGAAAAAACCCGCGGGCGGCGGCGGGATTCCTTTCCCCCGTCCGGATTCGGGCGCAGGAGCCGGGCCACGATGGTGGCACGAACGATGCTGCTGCACGCTGTGGGTATTAACGATTCATCACTGGAAAGGTGGCGCATCATGCGCCGGTTGACACTGATCTTCACCCTTGCGGTCGCTCTCGCAGCGGCCGGTTGTGCCACGATGACCGTCAGCTCGCACATTGAGCGCGGCGTCAGCTTCCCCGATTACGTCACCTACGACTGGGGATCACCTGATCGCCTGCCGGTCGGCGATCCTCGCCTCGACAACAACGCGTTCTTCAACGACTACCTGCAGGGCGCCGTCGAGAAAAAGATGGCTCAACGGGGTTACGAACGCGCCGGCGCCGGCGCCAAAGCCGACGTGCTGCTTCATTACCACGCCAGCGTGCATCAGAAGCTCGACGTCTACGATGCAGATCGGCGCTACGGCTACTGCTACGGCCCCGAGTGCAGCGACCGTGTCGTCGAGTACGAGCAGGGCACGCTGGTGATCGACATGGTGGACGCGCGCACCGACAAACTGATCTGGCGCGGGTGGGCGCAGGACACCATGACCGGCGTGATCGATAACCAGGCACGCCTCGAACAGCAAGTCGACGAAGGCGTCACGAAGATGATGCTGCTGTTGCCTCGCGGCGGCGCGGGGCTGCGCTGATGGCCCGGAAGGAATCGGTCATGTCTGGGCTGATGGTCGGCCGATTGTCATTCATCGCGATCGCCATCGTCGCCGCGGCGGTGAGAACCGATCGGGTGGCGGCCCAGGACACGTTTGCAGACATGCGTGCGGTCGTCGAGTTCCAGCGAGCCGCTGATTCGTACGCGTTCCTCCATCGCCAGGCAGAACGCCGCCTTGGCCAGGCTCACCGGCGCGATGGGCAGCTGGCAGATTCGATCCGGGCCGCCGAACTTGCGGCCGCGATTGTTGCCGAACGCTCGAGCGCGCCGGAAGGCGCAGTGTTCACGCCGCCAGTCGCGGCTGCGTTCAGGCAATTGGCCGGAACAGCTGCGCGCGCGCCTGGCTGCAATCCGGGTGAGCTGCGAACCGGCGCGTGGCTGGTGCGCCAAGTCAACTCGCCGGCGACCGGGACGGCACCCGTCAATCCGTGCATGGCGAACGCATTGCCGGCGTTGCCGGTCGAGCTCGAGTATCGCTCTGCGGGTACCGTGCTGGTGCTGGTCGATTCCCACGCCAATCTCATTGTCGACATCCTGCCTGCTCTTCTGGCGGGCAGCGACTTGCGGCATTGATTCAAGCGAGACTCAGCGCACGCCGGCCTGTTTGCGGCCCTCATACTCTCGAGGCTGTGCCGACTGGGCCGGCCATCGCGGTGACGTGCGAGCCGCTCAATAGCGCCATCGCGGCCTCGCGCACACCTCCCATCGGCGCCGACGCGTCAAGACGCTGCCAGCCGATCGCGCCGGTCGGCTCGGCGAGCTGGCGTCGAATCACCGTCGCGTCGGCGTCCGACGGATCGGCACGGCGCGCCTCGGCGCGCGCGATCAGGACCGGCTCTGGCGCGTCCAGCCACACACCGGTGAAGGGCACGCCGGCGGCGGACGCGGTCTGGCAGATCGCGTCGCGATCGGCGGGCCGCGCGAATACCGCGTCGACGATCGCGACATGGCCGCCACGGACCACCGCGTCGGCAAGCCCGGCGGCCGCGGCGTAGACGCGATCGTTCACGTCGGCCGTGTAACTCTCGGGGCCGAGATGGTCCAATGGCTTGACGCCGCACAGCCGCTTCCGCACGTCGTCACTGCGGATCACGACGGCGCCCGGGACGCGGCCAAGCGACGGCGCGAGCGCCAGAGTCAATGACGATTTGCCGGAGCCCGAAAATCCTCCGACGGCGATCAGACGCGGGGGGGATGGCTGCAGCAGTTTCCCCGCCATCCCGAGGTAGTCGCGCGCCTCTGCTGCCATGGCGGCGCTCAGCGCCTCATCCACTTGCAGCCTTGACGCGGCCGCGCTGGTCTTCGCCCTGACCGCCGCGCGGCACGAGAGGAACAGCGGCAGCAAGGGCAGGCCCGCGAGGTCCACCGTCTCGGCCAGATAGGCATTCCAGACATGGTTGGCATGCTCGGGCAATCGCCGGTGCCACAAATCCATTAGCAGAAATGCCAGATCGTACAGCACGTCGGTGCACGCGATTTCGTCGTTGAACTCGACGGCGTCGAACAGCGTCGGCCGGCCGTCGATCAGCGCGATGTTACGGAGATGCAGATCGCCGTGGCACTCACGCACCAGTCCGGCGTTGCGCCGCGACTCCAGCAGCTCGCTCTGAAGATCGAGCGCATACCGGGTGTCGCTCGTCACGGTGGCGCGCGCGTGTAGCGGCAGAATGCCCGCACCCTCGCTCGCAAGTCCCGCCGCGTTGCCGTTGACGACCCACGCCATTCCCGCGCGGCCACCGTGATCGGGCCGGGACGCGGCGACGCTGTGAAATCGGGCGACGGCAGCCCCGAGCGGCGCCATCAGCTCGAGGCCGAGCGCCCCGCGCGCCGCCAGCCGATCGAAGAGCATGTCCTGATCGAACCGGGTCATCGCGATGACCCAGTCGACCGGCACACCGAATCCGCCAAGTGCCAGCGAGCCGTCGGCCCCGCGCGTGACCGCAACGACGTCGCGATAGAGCGCTGGCGCGGTGCGGCGATTGATCCGCACCTCGGCCTCGCACATCTCCTGGCGCTGCTCGATGGTCGAAAAGTCCAGGTAGTCGTAACAGACCGCGCGCTTCAGCTTGAAGGCGCGATCGCCC
>JANOZI010001168.1:0-17706 GCA_031429375.1 Acidobacteriota bacterium
CTCAGTCCCTCGGCGTAGCTGCTCATGAACGGGTGAAAGTGGCCGGCGCCGGCGCCGTGCGCGAACACCAGCAGCGCGTCGATCGACCGTTCCGGCTCGGCGGCATACAGCGCGGCCGCTACGGGCGTGTTGGGGTCGCCGGGCAACTGGAATGCGACAGGACTCACGTTCTTCCCGTTATAGCATTCGGACCGCATTACGAAAAAGGGGACTCTCGTGGAATGCATCTTCGAGAACAAGTGCGGGCCGTTCCGTAGGAACGGCCCCAAAATGTTGGCCGAGCTGCGATCCTCGTTACCTGCAAAATTGTTGATACGCTCCGCTAGATGAGCGTTCACACGATTGCCGCGCAAACGCAGGGGCGCTACCTGATCCATGCGCCCACGGATGAGGCGGCCGGCATGGTGTGCGGCTTTCACGGCTATAAAGAGAACGCCGACATTCACATGAGTGCGCTGCGTCGCGTCGCCGGCGATCGGCCCTGGCGGCTCGTCAGCGTGCAAGCCCTCAATCGCTTCTACAGCAAGAGCGGCGAGGTGGTGGGGAACTGGATGACCAGGCAGGATCGCGAGCAGGCCATCGCCGACAACGTGGCGTACGTCGCGGCGGTCCTGTCGGAGATTGACGCCGAGTACGGCGCGGCCCGGCCGATCGTCTATGCCGGGTTCTCGCAAGGCGTCGGGATGGCCTACCGCGCCGCGGCGTTTGCCGGACGGCCCGTTGACGGCTTGATCGTGCTGGCCGGCGACGTGCCGCCCGATGTGGCGCCCGTGGCCGCGCAGTTGCCGAAGATTCTCCTCGGACGCGGCACGGCGGACCAGTGGTACACGGCCGACAAAGCGGCGCGCGACCTCGACGTGCTTCGTGCCGCCGGTGCGGATGTCGTCGAGCACGTCTTCGACGGCGGGCACGACTGGCACGACACGTTCGTGACACGGGCCGGCGAGTTTCTCGATGGATTACAGGTGGCGTAAGGCCACATTGGGGTCCACCCCGGCGGCGCGCTGTGCCGGCAGATAACAGGCGCAGAACGCGGCCAGCAGCAGCGGAACCGGAACGATCACGAACATCCAGGGATCAATCACGGGGAACTCGATCTCGATGTACGCGCGCACCACGATGCGGCCGGCCACGCCGCCGAACAGTCCGAGCGTCAGTCCGTCAAGCACGGGACGATAGCCATCGCGCAAGACCATCCGCCGGATCTGCGCCGCGGTGGCGCCGAACGACATTCGCACGCCAATCTCGCGCGTTCGCCTCGCGACGAGGTGCGACTGAATGCCGAACAGGCCGGCCATCGCGAGCACGAGCGTGATGGCGCCGAGCGCCACCGTGCTCATCCCGACCGCTCGCAACAATTGAAACGGCCCGGCCAACACCATTCGACCGGTTCCAATCGTGTCCACCGCAAGATCCGGCTCGGCGCGGCGCAAGATTTCGCGCAACGCGCCCACGGCCTGGTCGGACCCCTCACTCGAGCGCACGACGACGGTGAGGTAGGGCTCGTAACGCTGGGCCAGCGGAACATAGACGAACGGCTGCGGATCGTGCATCACCGATCGGACGTCGGTATTGGCGGCCACACCGATGACCGTGGCGACGGATCGACCGGACCCGGCCGATTGCACCAGTAAGTGGCGTCCGATGGCGTCGTTGGCGCCGAAAAACATTCGCGCCGTGTATTCACTGATCACAACGACAGCCGACGCGCCGGCGTGATCGCGCTCGTCGAAGCCCCGGCCGCGCCGTATCTTCACGCCGATCGTCCTGAAGATGGACGGGGTCGCGGCGATCCCTGCCGCGTTGAAATACTCGGGCGTCGTGACCCCCGGCTGAGTGGCATGCGAAAGTGACAACCGCATCGCGCTGGAGCCGAACGGCATCCCGGTCGACACCGAGATCGCCTCGACGGCTGGTTCGCGTTGCGACTCGTCGAGCACGCGATCGATCAGGCGTCGCGCCGCGGGCTCAGCCCAGCGTTCGGTGCGCAGGTTGACGACCGCAACGGCCAGCCGCTCCAATTCGACGCCTGAGTCGTGGCGCGCCTCAGCGATCGTGAACTTGACGAACATCGATGCCATCACAAAAAAACCGGCCGACACCGCTACTTGCCATCGCAACAGGATGCCCTGGCGCCGCGCCCGCGGATTCGCGACGCTGCCGCCGCCGGCGGCCAGCTCACCCCGGATGTCTGCCGATCGCGTGAGCTGCATCGCTGGCTCGAGGCCGAACACAGCCAGCGAGGTCAGTAATAATGCCGCCGCCATCCACAGCGCCTTGGTATCGAGCACCGGCTGAATCACCATCGTCCAGCTGCCGCCCATCGGCAGCGGGATATTGATTTCGGACGTCATCGCGACGCTCAGTGCCTGGAAGACGAGGTACGCGGCCACGGCCCCGGCGCCGGCGAGCAGCACGCTTTCCGCGGCTTGCTCCCGCACGAGGCGCCAGCGCGATGCGCCCAGCGCCCAACGCACCGTCAGCTCCTGTTGCCGCGCCGTACCTCGCGCGAGCACCAGGTTGGCGAGGTTGGTGCACGCCACCACGAGCACCAGCGCGACCAGCACGACGAGGATCACGCCAAACCGCCGGACGAAGTTGTCGTCTTCGCTGATGGCGACGAGGGTTTTCGCGCGCCACGGGCGTTCGCTGGCCAGCACCAGCTGGCCCGCTGTTCGAGGCGGGAAGCTGGCGTCGAGCCCCGCTGCAATCGCGCCGACCTCCGCCGACGCCGCCGCCACGGTAACGGTGGGCTTCAACCGGCCAAAGACACGCAGCCGCCGAAGGTCTCTCGCAGGTGGTTGCGGATCGGAGGGTAAGGACGAGGCCAGCGATTGCTCAACGCCCAGGGGTATCCAGACACTGGTGCTGAAGATGCCGGCTGCGGGACCATCGAACGGTGGCGCCGCCACGCCGATGATCTCGAAGGGCTCCCCCGAGATGCGGATGGTGTGTCCGACGATCGTGGCATCGCCGCCAAGCCGGCTGCGCCACAGCCGGTAGCTCACGACGGCGACCCGGGCGCCGGAGGTCTCGTCCGCGTTCTGGATCGGCCGGCCTGTCATCATCCCCACACCAAGCGTGGAGAAATACGCGCCATCGACCGCTTCAGCTCGCAGGCGCACCGGGGTAGACGACGCCGCGACGGCGGGTAGCCACGAAGCCGACGCCGACACGCTGCTGAAAGAGGTTTGTGCCGCGCGTAAGTCCTCGAAGTCCGGACGCGAAATCGATCCGCTGAGCATGCGCCCGTCGTACGGCGTCACGACAAAAGCGACCTGGTCGGGTTCGCGAATCCCGGCGTCTTTCAGAAAGATCGAATCGATGACCGAATAGACGGCCGTCGTCAGCCCGATGCCGATTGCCAGCGATAGCACCGCAAAGACGGTGAACAACGGCGCTGCGATCAGCCGCCGCGCGGCCAGCTTCAGATCATGCACGGCAGCCCGCCCTAGAACCGCCCTGCGATCAGCGCAAGCACCGCCGTCATGACGAGCAACTGCCGGCCCACTCGCCTGAAAGTCCGCTCAGCGGATCGGTGATTCTCAAACGCGAAGCGTAACGCCAGCACCAGCAGGCCGGCGAGCAGCAGCGCCTCGAACGATGACATCGCGAGCGGATCGAACGGGCGTATGAACCTGCCCAGCGGAAAGAACAGCAGCAGGATCGCAGGCCCTGACACCGTCAGGGTCCGAAGACCGCTGCTGCACAACGACGACACGTAGAGGCTGGCCGTGGCGAGAACAACGATGATGCCGAGGTAGACGGGGTTTAATTGAGGCCCATCGATCGCGAACAGCGTGGGCAGACCGCTGCCCAAGAGGAGGGCGAGGCCGACCGTGACAGCCGCCTTCACGATCCATTGCTGCCAGGCCGCGACCGGCAACAATGTTTGCCACTCGAGCGTGCCGAGGTGACGCTCTTCGGCGCTGGCCATCGAGCCGATCAGCCAGGCGAGCGTCAACCCGTTCAATGCGACCATCGGCTCGGGTGCGCCCTTGAATTCGGGAACGACGGTGCTCAGCATCGAGATCGCGAGGCCGCCGAAGATGAACAGGCCGGCGACGGTGAAACTCATTTGCTGGAGGCGGAGCTCTTTTAATACCAGCAGCCAGAACGGATGTCGCCGTCGCGCGACGGGCTGAGCGACGGCGGTGCGGCGCCAGCCGCGCGGCCAATGCACATCGGGCAGCCCGTCGATCGCTTCGAGCTGCATGAACGCGAGCCACCCGGCCACGGCGCCCAGGCCGGCCACGCTCGCGAACCCCCACAGGCTCAGGTTCATCGTGAATTGGTTCCGCTCGATTAGCGGCTCCGCCGATCCGTACATGGCCAGCGCGGCGACTTGTGCGAGCAGGTAGACCCAGCCCGTGATTCCGGCGGCGAAGACGACTCCCGCAAGCGGGCTGCGACAGAGCATCGTGATCAGTGGCGCGAGAATCAACGCGCACACGACTGCGAGCCCACCGACGAGCGCAGGAAACTCTTGCCGCCCGAGACCGCGAGAAGAAGGCGGCAGCAGCGTCAGCGCCAACGCGCTGAGCATGACGAGCAGCGGGATCACGACGGCGAGCTTCATCAGCAGGAGCCTGGGCCGCGACAACGGCAGCGACAACAGGATCGGCAGCGTGCGATGCGTGTATTCGTGACCGATCGACCAGCTGGCGAGTGACAGCGACCCCAAGAGATAAACCAGGCCGCCCCCCTCCGCGACGCGACGGTCGCCGGCCAGGCCCGCCAGGATCAGGGCAGCCGCGCACACCGCCCACATTGGCAGCAGCGCGCGCGCTTCCTTGCGAATCGACACGCCGAGCGCGATCGGGCTCATGCCGTGGCTCCGCCCGGCTGCAACGCGGTCACGAAGATCTCTTCGAGGCTGAGCGCTTCCGACGTGATCGTTTCGGGTGAGCGCGCCCGCAATCGATCCATCACGTCGCCTGAGTTGCCGTTGACGATCACTTCGACCTCGCGATCGCCGCGGCGGATCACGCGGGCCCCGCCGAGATCCAGTCCCGCGGGATCCGTGGCGAACCGCGCGTAGATTTTCTGGTAGCGATCGCGCGCCGCATCGGCTTCGAGCGTGAGCACCGCGCGGCCCTGCTCGATGATGGTGAACTCGTCGATCAGGCCTTCGAATTCGGCGATCAAGTGCGTCGAGACGAAGACCGTGCGCCGGCCGGGGTCGCCCTCCTGGTAGGAGCCGATCACGGTCTGGATGAACTCGCGCCTCACGATCGGATCGAGACCCGAGGTCGGCTCGTCCAGCACCAGCAGCTCCGGCTCCGGGCAAATCGCCGTGATCAGCGCGAGCTGCGTGCGCTGGCCCTTGGAAAGATGGCTGGTCTTCTGCCGCGCGTCGAGCCGGAACCTGTCCATCAAGGCGCGCTCGGTCTCGCGGTTCCAGCGGCTCCGGAATGAGGCGAAGTAATCGAGCGTGTCACGGACGCTCATCCACGGATAGAAGGCGACGTGATCCGGCACGTACGCGAGCCGCGACTTCACGTCCACCTCGTGACGGGATGGCTCGAGGCCGAACATGCGGACACTGCCGCGCGTCGGCCGCAGCAGGTTCAACAGGCACTTGATGGTCGTGGTCTTGCCGGCGCCGTTGCGCCCGAAGAAGCCGTAGCAACGGCCGGCCGGCACTGTCAGGCTGAGGCCATCGACGGCGTCGGTGCGTCCGTATCGGCGCACCAGCTGATCGATCGCGATGACGGGCACGTCTGTCGTCATGGGTGTCCTGCCGTTTCGGCCCGGGTTCGCTGGTGTTGAAACGCGTCGAAGCGGTCTTCAGCCAGCTTGAGGAAATCGGCCTTGGCGATCTGCAGGTGGTGCGCCTGCACCACGGCGCCGTCGATCTCTTCGGCGACCAGCTTGAGCCGGACATCTTTCTTAAACGGCGAGCCGGTGGCGCTGATGAAGCAGCCCTTGCCGGCCACGGTCTCGATCACGCGCTGGTGTTCGAGCTCGCTGTAGGCCTTGGCCACGGTGTTGCGATTGACCCGCAACAACTCGGCGAGCGGCCGGATCGAGGGCAGCGATTCGCCGGGCCGCACCGCCCCGGACGCCGCCGCGGCCTTCACCTGGTCGACCAGCTGCAGGTAGACGGGCTTACCGGACTTGAAATTGAGTTGAAACTGCATCGCTGTCTGTCATAGGACAGTATGACAGTAGGCGTAGCCATGTCAACCCATCGATGGCCCGAATGGCGCTGCGCACGCCGGCCACGACCGGGCCCGGGCCATTCACACAAGAGGTATCTCTGCTTCCGTGGTGCTGTGCTTCCGTGTCTGTATTGTCACTCGTAGCGGCGCGCCGGTCGCGTAGACCCACTTGAAGCATTGCGATACGAATGACAATACCTACACAGCAACGCAGAAACACTGAAGCACCGAAGCAACATCCGGAACGCGTGTCTCAGGTCGTGCACCCTAGCGTTTTGTTATCCTACCGCCGAGTGCTGTTCAACTTGATCGACCTCGGGTGGGATGACGACTGGGCCCGCATCTTTGCGCCGCACGCCGCCGACGGGCTGATCCCGGCACGCGTGGCCATCGAGTTCAATCACATCTTCCGGCTCTATGCCGAGACCGGTGAGCTGCAGGCCCAGCACTCGGGACGCCTGCTGCACCGCGCCGAGCGCAAGCAGGAACTGGCCGCGGTCGGCGACTGGGTGGCGGCCCGGCCGACGCCGGGCGAGGCCATGGCCACGATTGAAACCGTATTGCCGCGGCGCACCCACTTTTCCCGCAAGGTCGCCGGCGCGCTCACTGAAGAGCAAATCGTGGCGGCCAACATCGACACCGTGTTTCTCGTGATGGGACTCGACGGCGATTACAACCCGCGCCGCCTGGAGCGCTATCTCGTGATGGCGCACGAAAGCGGGGCCAGCCCGGTGGTGCTGCTGAACAAGTCCGACGTCGCGGCGGATCATCTTGCGGCCGATATGGACGAAATCTCGGCCCTGGCGGTTGGCATTCCTGTTCACGCCGTGAGCGCGCGCAGCGGGCAAGGCCTCGACGTGTTCGAGCGCTACATGGGCCCGGGCCGGACGGCCGCGCTGCTCGGATCGTCCGGCGTCGGCAAGTCCACTCTCGTCAACTCGTTAATGGGCGAAGCGCTCCTCAAGACCACAGACGTGCGTGCCCACGACTCGCGCGGCCGCCATACGACGCGGCATCGCCACCTCATCCTGCTGCCGGGGCGTGGGCTGCTGATCGACACGCCCGGCATGCGCGAACTGCAGTTGTGGACCCAGGAAGGCGCGCGCGAGACGTTCGACGATGTCGAGGCGTTGGCCGAGGGCTGCCACTTCACCAACTGCCGGCACCTGGAGGAGCCCCGCTGTGCCGTGAAGCGGGCGATTGAAGACGGCACGCTGGCCGCCGGCCGGTTGGACAACTATCTCAAGCTGCAGGCGGAGATTCAGGCACTGGGCACGCGAAAGAACGTCCGCGCGCAGATCGACGAGAAGCGAAAGATGAAGACGATCAACCAGTCGCTCAAGAAGCTCTACAAGTCGCGCGATCGGTAGGCTAAGGGACGAGTCGCAATCGTTCCATCTCGCCCGGGATCACGCGCGCATCGTTCGTCACGGGCCCGAGTTTCTGCCTGACGGCGTCGGCTTGTTCGCGGGTCGCATACCGCCCGACCAGGACCCGGCGGCGGATGTCGCCGATCGCCAGCGGAATGTCGATCATGTAGAGCGGCAAGCGTTGCGCGCGAAGCGCCCGTTCCACGACGGCGACCTGGCCCGCTGACTCATAGGTGCCGACGAGAACGGAGAATGAGCCGGGTATCACCGGTGGCGACCCGGGAGCCGGACCCTCGGCTGGCACCGCCAACCCCTCGACCGGCAAGGGCAGGACTGCGGCGGGCCGGCCCTTGACCGCCGGCGAAACGCCCGGGCTGATGAGCGCAGTCGGATTGCCGAGAAAATAAAACGCCGCCGCGGCTGCCGCGAGTACCACCACCAGGGCGAGGATGGCGGCGCGCCGGCGTGCTGAGGGCGAGCTCGCGGTGGTGCGCTCACCCCGGACCTTGCCTTTCGGAATCTCGTGGCCCAACTGCGCGGCCGCCTTGACGATATGTTCCTCGGCGATCCGGCTGGTTTGCGCCTCACACCCCGTCATCAGGGCGCGATCGCAGAGCAGGTTGATCATGCGCGGCACGCCGCCCGACACCGCGTGCACCAGGTCGAACGCCCTCGGCGTGAACGACACCGACGTCGAGCCCCGCGCCACCCAGAGGCGATGGGTCACGTAGGCCTCGACCTCTTCACGGGTGAGCGCCTTCAGCGAGCAGCGGATCGAAATGCGTTGATCGAGCTGCCGCAGCTCGTTCTTGGCGAGCACGTCGAGCAGGTTCAACTGCCCGACGATCACGATCTGCAGCAGCTTCTGATCGTTGGTCTCGAGGTTCGACAGAATCCTGATCTCTTCGAGCACGTCGGTCGACAAGTGCTGCGCTTCGTCGATGATCAGCACGGCGCTGCCGTGCAGCGGGACCAGCGACAGCAGAAAGTCGTGCAGCGTGCGGACCAGCTCGTGCTTGCTGGCGGTTGCCAGCCGGCCGGTCTTCAGCGCGTCTTTCGACACCACGCCGAAACTGATCAGGACCTCGCGCAGCAGCTCCTCTACCGAGAGAAACGGATTGAGGATGAGCGCCGTGAACGTGGTTTGGTCAAACTGCTCGAGCAGGGTGCGGCACAGCGTGGTCTTGCCGGTGCCGATGTCGCCGGTGAGGACGATAAAGCCCTCCTTGCGACGGATCGCCTGCCAGACTTGCTGCAGCGCGACGTCGTGCGACTCGCTTCGGTACAGGAACCGAGGATCCGGCGTCAGGCTGAACGGCGGTTGAACGAACCCGTAGTACTCCTCGTACATGCTTGGTCAGGCAAGCCAACCAGGTGGGGGGGGCCGCTCGCCTGACACAGCATAACAGCAACGAATACACGCGTCACAATTTGTCGCTATTCGTCACGCGGAGAGCGAGGGTCACTGGTTGTTCTTTCAGTTCACGCCGCACCCGGGTGGCGGCGTCCTGCGCAGCGATTGTTTCCCAGGCGGAGGCGACAGCGGACCGGCTGCGCTGGCCGATGCGCTTATACAGGTCCTCCAGCGTTCGCTCGTCAACGACATTACCGTCTTCGATGACTTCGGCCACGTGCTGCATCTCGTGCGCGAGAGCGGCGATGATCGCATCGGGCGACAGGGCGGTGCTGATCGCGGCGCGCACGTAGCGATAGCCGCCGGCCTTTGTCATCCAGCTGATCCGGCCGGCCATGGTGGACTTCAATAGCGGGCTCATGCCGACGTAGACATAAACATCGCTGGCTTCGATGCGATCGACCAGCGCGCGGAACGACGCGGACCGCGCGACCCCGGCGGTCATCATCGCGGTGATGCGATCGTCCTGCGGGCGGATGCGCGGCCCGTTGGCGGGCGCGGCAGCGAACGCGCTCGACGCGGCGACGAAGGATGACAGCACGATCAAGATCAGAGCACGCATGAGGTTCTCCTGCCCGTCACCGTCTCCCCCTGCCCTGAGCCAGATCCGCGGTCGCGACGCGACTGCGGATCGAGTCGAAGGGTCCGGCCTGCGATACACGACTTGCAAACGATCAGACTCGGGGGGTTAGACGGCCGGGCGTGCGTTGGGTTCGTCTTGTCGCGCCGATTGATGACGTGAGCTGTGGGACGATGGTTCCTCACGAGGGTTCCCCACGGGGGTTCCTCACAAAGGTTCCTCACGGGGGTTCTATGGAGGTTCGAATGGTGGGACGAGTGGTGTGGTTGGTCGGTCTGTTGTCGGTTCCGGCTCATGCCCCCTTCGACTCGCTGCAGCCGGCGGCGCTCGCGCAGGGCAGGCAGGTGGCTGCGCAGCAGGCGGTGCTCGACACCACCGCGGGCACCATCGTGATGGACCTGCTGGCCGATCGCGCGCCCAATCATGTCGCGCTCTTCATCAAGACCGCGCAGTCCGGCGGCTACGACGGCACCACGTTCTTCCGGATGGTGAAGTACGGCATCATCCAGGGCGGCGATCCGGTGACCAGGGATCCGGCGGCGCGCGCCCGCTACGGGACCGGCGGGCTGAACCTGCTGAAGCCGGAGATCAGCGACGAGAAGCACACCCGCGGCGCCGTGTCGGCCACGCAGATCCCCGGCAAGGCCGATAGCGCCGGCTCGCAGTTCTTCATCTCGGTTTCGGATCAGCCCGCGCTCGACGGCAAGTACACGATCTTCGCCCGCGTGGTCGAAGGCATGCTGGCGGCGCAGAAGATTTCGGAAACACCCGTCGACGACCAAGGCCTCGCCGTCGATCGCGTCGTCGTCAACAAGGTCACGATTCGCGACAAGCCGGCGGACACGCCCGAGCCGTTTTCAACCGAACCGGTCGAGGAGCTTGCGCGGTACCGCGCCGTGCTCGACACTTCGCTCGGCGAGATCACCCTCTCGTTCACACCCGGCAAGGCGCCGATGCACGTGCGCAACTTCCTGCGCCTCGCGCAGGCCGGCGTCTACGACGGCATGAGCTTTCACCGCGTGGTGAAGGGATTCGTGATCCAGTCGGGCCACCTGCCGACGCGGACCGCGCCGTTGGGCGAAACCCAGCAGAAGTACGTCAGGCAGATGAAGGCGGAGTTCAACGACCAGCTGCACGACAAGGGTACGGTGTCGATGGCCCGGCTCGCCGACCCCGATTCAGCCAGCGCGTCGTTCTTCATCGTCACGGCGAAGGCCGAGGCGCTTGACGGCAAGTACTCCGCCTTCGGCAAGGTCGAAAGCGGCCTGGACGTGGTCGAAAAGATCGAGGCGGTGGCCCTGAACGGCGAAACGCCGGTGGAGCGGGTCGAGCTGCGGAAGGTCACGATCATGAGGAAATAGCACATCTATTGATCTGTGGCTCAAGGCTCAACTGATCTGTGGCTCAAGGCTCAACAATCAATCAACCGCTCATCACGTCAACAGCTCAACAGATGTGCGGCTCAGGCGAAGGGGAGGCGGAGGTCGGTCGACTCGTCCTCCGCATCGTCGGTGGCGTGCCCGAAGTTGTGAACACTGACGCCGAGCAGGCGGACCGGACGCGCGCCGGCATCGGTCTTCGACAGCAGTGCAACGGCGCGCGCGGCAATCGATTGCGCATCGCAGGTCGGCGCCGGCGCGCTCTGGCTGCGCGTCACCGTCGTGAAGTCGGAATAGCGGACCTTGATCGTGACGGTGCGCGCGGTGATCGACTTGCGTTCGAGCCACGCCGCCACCTCGCGTGCCATCTTCTCGATCTGCTGCCGGATCTCGACCAGGCTCGACAAGTCGCTCGCATACGTTTCTTCCGAGCCGGCCGACTTCGCCGCGCGGTTCGGGTCCACGGCACGGTCGTCGCGCCCGTGCGCAAGGTCAACCAGCCACGACGCCAGGCTGCCGACGATGGCCTCGAGATCGGCGGGCGGCCGGGCGCGGATGTCGGTCAGTTTCTCGATGCCGTGTTCGCGCAGGCGGGCCGCGGTCACCGGCCCGACACCCCAGAGCGCGTCGACCGGCAATCCCTGCAGGAACGACTCGACGCGCTCCGGCGCGATCACGGTCAACCCGTCGGGCTTGTTCCATCCAGAGGCGATCTTCGCGAGGAACTTGTTCGGCGCCACGCCGGCCGACGCGGTCAGCTGCGTGGCGTCGTGAATGGCCGTCTTGAGCCGCCGCGCGACGTTCACCCCCAGCGGTTCGTGCCAGGCGTTTTCCGTCACGTCGAGGTAGGCCTCATCGAGCGACAGCGGCTCGACGAGCGGCGTGACCTCTCGAAACATCGCAAACACTTGTTGGGACACGGTGCGGTACTTCTGGAAGTCGGGGCGCACGATGATCAGGGAAGGGCACAACCGAACCGCGCGCGACATCGGAATCGCCGACCGCACGCCGAAGGTGCGCGCTTCGTAGCTGGCCGCTGCGACCACCCCCCTTGTCGTCGGGTCGCCGCCCACCGCGACGGGCCTGCCGCGCAGCGACGGGTTGTCGCGCTGCTCTACGGACGCGTAAAACGCGTCCATGTCAACGTGGAGGATCTTTCTCATTGAAACAAAATGCCTCGCACAGAAACACAGAACCGCAGAAACACGGAAAACTCTTTTTCTTAAGAAAGGATTTTCTGTGCTTCAGTGTTTCTGTGTTTCCGCGTGATGCATTTCATGGTTACGTTCCAGTACTGCCGAAACCGCCGCGGGTCGGCGCCGCCATCTCCGTCACTTCGTCCCATTCGATCCGAGGGCAGGGCAACACGATTCCCTGCGCCAGGCGCTCGCCTTTGACGACCTTGACCGGCGCATCCGTCACGTTCAGGACCTGGATTTTTATTTCGTCACCGGGCCCGCAGTAGTCGGCGTCTATCACGCCGACGCCGTTGGCCACCATCAGGCCGCGTTTGAGCGGCATGCTGCTGCGGGCGAATATCCCCAGGAAGTAGCCATCCGGCACGCCGATCACCAGTCCCGTCCCGATGAGCTTGATGCCACGGGCGGGAACTTCAACATCGGCTGCCGCCGCCAAATCGAAGCCCGCGGCCTTGAGCGTCGCCGGCGCGGGCAGGCCAACAGCGCTATCCAGACGTTTAATTCTCAGGAGCATGGGCCTCATCGTACCCCGCCCCTTTAGGAATTGGTGGATACGCTCCATTAGAATAACGAAGAACGAAAAAAGCCGTGGAGGCAGCATGGGTCGCGTGAGCTCGATGACTGTGGCGGGATTGTTGTTGGTCGTCGGATTGCCGGCGATGCCGCAAGCGGGCGCGGAAGCGCGTCAGGCAGTAGCCGCGCCGCAGGCGCCGGGAACCCCGCCGGCCGAGTTGGCGCTCAATCGCGAGCTGCCGATCGACCCCGCGGTCCGCGTCGGCCGGCTGCCCAACGGCCTGCGCTATTTCATCCGGCAAAACAGCCGTCCTGAAAAGCGCGTCTCGATGCGGCTGGCCGTCAATACCGGATCGATCCAGGAGGAGGCCGACCAGCGCGGGCTCGCGCACTTCATCGAGCACATGGCGTTCAACGGCACCGAGAACTTCAAGCCGGGCGAGCTGGTGTCGTTTCTCGAAACCATCGGCGCGCGGTTCGGGCCGCACGTCAACGCCTCGACGTCGTTCGACGAGACGATCTACATGCTCGACATCCCGACCGATCGGCCCGGCTACGTCGACAAAGGCATGCTCGTGCTGCACGACTTCGCGGCGGGGCTCTCGCTGCTGCCGGCCGAGATCGAAAAAGAGCGCGGCGTGGTCCTCGAAGAATGGCGCGGGCGGCTTGGTGCGGGGTCGCGCCTGACCGACATTCAACTGCCGATCATCTTCCAGGGCTCGAAGTATGCGGACCGGCTGCCCATTGGCTTGCCGGAAGTGCTGAAGAACGCTCCGCGCGAGAAGCTGCTGGCGTATTACCAGAAGTGGTACCGGCCCGATCAGATGGCGGTTGTCGTCGTTGGCGACATTCCCGTCGCCGAAGCCGAGCAGCTGATCCAGAAGCGCTTCGGTGCGATTCCCGCGGCGAAAGGGGTCGCGGCCACGATCGATCAGACGGTGCCGGGTCATAAGGACACGCTCATCAGCATGGCGACCGACCCGGAAGCGCAGGGCTGGTCGGTGTCGATGGCGTTCAAGGGCAAGGTTGATCACGACCTGACCGTCGCCGGCTATCGCAAGTCGCTGGTGAAGCAACTGGTGTCGCAGATGTTGAACCTGCGGCTGCGCGAGGTCGCGCGGCGGCCCAATGCGCCGTTCCTCGGCGCGCAAGCGGGCAGCAGCGGGATTGGCCGCACCCTCGAGCTCTTCGAGATCGAAGCATCGGTGCCGGAGGGCCAGATCACCGAAGGCCTCGGGGCGTTGATGGTCGAGGCGAAGCGCATGCAACAGTACGGCTTCAGCAACGACGAGCTGAACCGCGCGAAAGCGGCGTTGATTGCCGGTTATGAGCGCGCTTACAAGGAGCGCGCGACCGCCGAGAGCCCCGGCATAG
The DNA here is from genome assembly GCA_031429375.1 of Acidobacteriota bacterium. GTDB lineage: Bacteria > Acidobacteriota > Vicinamibacteria > Vicinamibacterales > UBA2999 > 12-FULL-67-14b. Next base: position 13,994 of record JANOZI010001168.1, read on the forward strand.
CGAACGAGTACGTGCGTCACTTCCTCGAGCAGGAGCCGATCCCCGGGATCGAGTTCGAGTACAAGATCGCGTCAGCCTACGTGCCGTCGGTCACGGCGGACGAAGTGTCGGCGTTGGCGAAGACCCTGATCACCGACGAGAACCGCGTGGTGCTTGCGGTGGCACCCGAGAAGAAAGGCGTGCCGCCACCCAGTGCCGACACCTTGCGGAGCGCGATCGCGCGCGCCGCGGCTGCGCCGGTGGAGCGCTGGGCCGATGCCACTTCCGGCCGCGCCCTGGTCGAGAAGCCTCCTGCGGCCGGCAAGGTGACGTCAACCCGAACCGTTCCTGACGTGGGCGCCACCGTGCTCACGCTGTCGAATGGTGTCGAAGTGTGGCTGAAGCCGACCGACTTCAAGAACGATCAAATCCTCTTCAGCGCCTATGCCCCCGGCGGCGTGTCGCTGGCCAGCCAGGCCGAATTCAAGAGCGCGGCTCTGTCGACCGCCATGGTCGGGGTCGGCGGCATGGGCGGGCTCAGCCCGGTGGACCTCAGCAAGATGCTGTCGGGCAAGATCGCGCAGGCGTCAACGTCGATTGGTGAATACACGCAGAACGTGAGCGGATCGAGCACGCCCAAAGACCTGGAGACGGCGCTGCAGTTGAACTACCTCGCCCACACGGCGCCGAACATGACGCCGGAAGTGCTGGACCTGCTCAAGCGGCGGCTGGCCGGATCGCTGCAGAACCGCGATCAGAACCCGCGCGCGGTCTTCGGGGAAAAAGTCGAGCAGGTCAACACCTCGAATCATTACAGCGCGGCGGCGCTGACCGCCGCCGACGTCCCGACACTCAACCTGGATGTGATGAAGAACTTCTACAACGCGCGCTTCGCCAACGCCGCGGACTTCACCTATTTCTTCGTCGGCGCGTTCACCGTTGACGACATCACGCCGCTGCTCGAGAAGTGGGTGGCGACGCTGCCGTCGACCGGGAAGAAGAGCTCGAGCTTCCGCGACATGGGTGTCAAGTTCCCGATGGGCATCGTGACGGAAGAAGTGAAGAAGGGCAAAGAGCCGGCGAGCCAGACGGTGCTGTCGTTCTTTGCCGATCCGGGCTTCGACGAGTTCGAAATGCACCGGGCGCGCGCCGCATCGCAACTGCTCGGCATCCGGCTGCGTGAGATCCTGCGCGAGGAGCTCGGCGGGACCTACGGTGTCTCGGTCGGCTTCGACAACTCGCCGCCGCTCAAGGGTTACGGCCTCATGACGATCCAGTTCGGCAGCTCTCCCGAAAACCTCGACAAGCTGGTCGCGGCGTCGATGAAGGAAATCGAGCGACTGAAGAAGGAAGGGCCGTCGCTCGAGGATGTCAACAAGGTCAAGGAGCTCGAGCGGCGGGACCTCGAGACCAACGCCAAGCAGAACGCCTACTGGCTCGGCTCGATGCAGACCGTGCACATGTTCGGATGGGACGTGGCCGGCATCAACCGCCGCCTCGATCGCACCGAGAAGCTGACGCCCGAGATACTGAAGGACATGTTCAACAAGTACTTCCCGATGGATCGCCACACGCTCGTGACGCTGAAGCCCGAAGCATGATGCGCTGGTGTTGCGCGCTGGTGGTCGCGGCCGTGCTCGGTGGGGACAAACCTTCAGGTGGCGACCAACCTTCAGGTGGCGACAAACCTTTAGGTTTGTCGAGCACTCAAGCGGCTTTGCCCACTCCGGGCTTCCACCATCTGCACCTGAACTCGATCAATCCCGAAGCGGCGATCGATTTCTACACGAAACAATTCCCCACCACGTCGAAAGGGACCTTCGCCGGCCAGCCGGCCCTGCGCTCTCCGAATAACGTGTGGGTGCTGTTCAACAAGGTCGCGTCGCCGCCGGCGACGCAGCCGCAAACCGCGTTCTGGCATTTTGGCTGGCATGTCACCGATGTCCACAAGAGCGTGCAGGCGTTTACCGAACGCGGTGTCACGCTGTTGCCGCTGTACGTCGAAGAAGCCGGCGGCACCGTGTTCACGAGCGCCGATACCTGGCCGGGGTCGGGCGGCGCGCTCGGCCTGACGAAGGCTGGGATTGCCGACGCCAAGGCCAAGGGCGTGAAGCCGACCCTTGGCGCGGGCTTCGCGTACATGCGCGGCCCGGACGATGCGCTGATCGAGTATCAGGGCAACCAGCCCGCCGAGCGCTTCAATCACGTTCACATGTTCCAGGATCAGCCGTTCTGCGCGCAGATCTGGTACCAGACGCATCTCAACATTCCGGTGCGCCCGGCGGCGAATCAACCGGAGCGGACCGCGGCGAACTGCAAGGTCGAGCGCGGGCCCGACAAGACCTGGCCGGCGCTTGATTACAACGGCATGTATCGCACGCCCGGGGTCACGAGCACGGTGTTCGGCGATGTCTCGATCTTCTGGTACATGAACCAGGGCGAGACCCCGGCCGGCCCGACGCGCGGGCACCTGATGGATCACATGTCGCTCAGCGTGGCGGATCTCGACGCCTGGATCACCAAGCTGCGTGCGGAGGGCGTGACGTTCCTCGCACCGCCCTATGAGGTCGGCGACTATCGAGCGATCATGATCGAAGGCCCGAGCCGGGAGGCCATCGAGCTGCTTGAAATTCGGTAGGTGAATGTCGTGATCCTAGTCCGCGGCCGGCAAGCCGAGTTCGGTTCGCAGGTAGCCGACGTGGAAGCCTCGCCCGGTCTTCGCGTCGCGGGCTGCCTGGACTTCGATGGTCTCGACCAGCGCCAGTAGCGTCGCTCGCAGCTTCTTGACCTTGACGGCCTCGCGGGGCGTGCGGTGACCGAGCGCCGGCACCGGCAGGTCGAGCCACTCCCGATAGTGGCGCTCCATGTACTCGCGTTCGATGCCGGCGGCGAGTTCCGGAGGGATGTCAGGTTCGACTGACTGTGGCCGCGACCTCGCCTCATCCAGCGAGGCCTGCATGCTCCTCACCTGGATGGCCTTGAAGCGCAGTGCCGTGCCCGGCACCATGGCCGCAAAATGCGACTGCCAGTCGCGCCTGCGCCATCGACATGGTTTCGATGCGGAGGGCCGTTCGCTCCAGCACGACGCTGCCCAGAATGCGGATGGCTGCGCCGTCGTCCGTGCGAGGACGTTCGAGCCAGGCGTAGCGCGCCAGTTCAACCGGGGATTCAGGTGTTGCGGCCGGGTGATGGCATCGGGTTCTGGAATCCTACCCCGATGCGCGAGACGACGGTAGACTGTGCGCATGAGCGAGAGCGGTTCGGATCGCGAGCCGCCGGCGCCGGCTACCAGTGTCGTGGCGAAGGCGGAGATGCGTCAGTGGTTGGATCGCTGGAAGGTCGTTGGCCCGCTGTTGGAGGCGGAACGGTGGACACGGCTTCTGGCTGCGTCGGACGACACGTTGAGGCAGCAATCACTTGACCTGCTGGCGTTGTGGCAGTCGGGATTGGCGGGTGACGACGGCGAGGCGATTGTCGTGCAGCAGCGGACCTTCGCGCTTCTGCGCGATCGTGAGTGGGGTTGGCATCGCTCCATCGGACGGATGGAACGCCTTCGAGAGCACGTCCACCGCTTCCAACGCTTCGGCAACGAAAATATCGACGAGGCCCTGTCGGTCAAGTTCGGAGCTCATCCCTGTCCTTTCTTACTTCTTACTTAGAGCATCCAAAGGATACTCCGGGAATCCCGGCTAGGCCACCCGTTCACCACCTCCGATGAGCCCTCCCTTATCAAG